>CAVDDT010000001.1:0-35969 GCA_963607765.1 Paratractidigestivibacter sp.
GGCATTTCTAGTGCGGGTGGTTGTGTTGTTACCCAAAGCATCCCGCTAGAATATAAGAATAATAGCGATCCTACATATAGATTATTTTTAAGTGGTCTTTTAGGCGGCCATTCAGGTGGCGAGATTCATAAGGAAAAAGGCAATTCTAATAAGTTGGCTTTTAGAATTATTAAAGAAATGTTACTTAAGAACTTAGATTTTAAATTCATTAGTGCTGATGGTGGCCTTAAGGATAATGCGATTCCTAGAGAATGTGAAATAACATTTGCGTCTAGTTCTTCTTTTGAAGAACTAAATGATAGTATGCTTAAAAGCTTAGAGAATTTTAAAAAAGAATTAGAGTTTTCTGATAAGGGCGTAAGTGCAACTTTAAGTAAAGTAGAGACTTCAAATGTAACTCTTGATAGCGTTGATAGTTCAAGAATTGTTGACTATATTTTCTTGCTTCCAAATGGCTTTAAGCATCGTTCTATGGCAATTGAAGGGTTAACACTTACTTCGCTTAATTTAGGTATTGTTAAGACTGAGGGAAATCATTTGGTTTTAACTAGTTCTTTAAGAAGTGCACTAGAATGTGGCATTGATCATATGATTGATGAAATTAGGACATTAGCTAACTTATTTGGTTATAAGGTTTCTACAAGTGCTAGATATCCAGGATGGAATTATAAAGCTAATAGTGATATGCGTAAGAAACTTAACAAGGTTATGATGTCTATTTATAACAAGCCTCTTGTTGAAGTGGCTACACATGGTGGATGTGAGTGTGGTGTTTTTGCTGCTATTAGTGATGATATGGATATTTTGACTTATGGAGCTATTTGTGAGGATATTCATACACCTTTAGAAAGACTTGATTTAAATTCTTTTGATAGAGGATATAAGATATTAACTAGTTTATTAGAGGAGTGCAAATAATGAATAAAGGAAAGGTTTTGATTTTATCTGGTGCTAGTTCTGTTGGCAAGGGCACTATTAAGAAGAAATTACTAGAAGATAAGGAAATGGGTTTGATTGAATCTGTTTCTATTACTACTCGTCCTAAAAAGGATAAAGAGGTTGATGGCAAGGATTATTATTTTATTGATTATAAGTATTTTGCCGAGGCTGTTAAGAATAAGGAACTATTAGAATATACAGAATTTAATGGTTATTATTATGGTACTTTAAAGTCTCAAGTTGAATTTTTAATCAACAATGGCAAGAACGTTTTGATTGAAGTAGAGGCTGAGGGCGTTGGCCCATTAAAGCTTAATTTGCCTGATGCTTTGGCAGTGTTTGTTGTACCTGAAAGCTTAGAGGAACTAGAAAAACATATCATGGATATTTATGGTGATGATTTAGCTAGCGCTAATAATCGTATTAATAAGGCAAGAATGGAGATGGAGATTGCTCCTTTGTTTAAGAATCAAGTAAAGAATACAAATATTGATTTAGCTGTTAAGCAAATTAAGGAAATGTTTTTAGGAGAAGAAGATGATAAGTAGACAAGATTGTTTGGTTAAGGAAGTTAGCCATTTAGATGAATTTAATGAGAAGATTTTAAGCTATAGAGATAGAGAAAGAGTTGTTGATAATTGGCTAAGAACTCGTTATAAAGAGGTTCTTCCAATGGTTATGAAAAGAAGTGGAATTGACTGTTGGGTTGTGGCTTGTGATGAATATAATGAGGATCCAGTATTAAAGTCTTTAACACCTATGGCTATGATGAATGCTAGAAGAACTACTATTCTATTATTTGTTTTAAAGGGCGATGAAGTACTTCGTTATTCTATTACTAGACCAAATGTTGGTCTTGATGAATTTTATACTGCTGCTTGGGTTAATCAAAAAGATTCAATGTGGTGTTTAGATCCTAGCAAAGCTGAGACTCAATTTGAGTGTCTTGCAAGACTTATTAAAGAAGCTGATGTGAAAAAGATTGGCTTAAACATTTCTCGTGATTTTGCCTTTGCGGATGGCTTAAGCAAGAGCATGTACGATGAAATCGTTAAGTGTTTTGATGAAGATATGAAGTCTAAGATTGTTCCTGCTGATGAAATTTGCGTTGGCTGGTTGGAGACTCGTACTAAGGAAGAGATGGAAGCATACAATGGCATTATGCAGATAGCACATGCGATGATTGATGAAGCTTTCTCAAGTAAGGTTATTATTCCTGGTGTTACTACTAATCATGATGTTAAGTATTGGATGATGGATAAGGTAGTTAGAATGGGACTTGAGCCTTGGTTTGATTTTGAAGTATCTATCATAAGAGAAGGAAAAGGAATGTTTGATAGTGAAGATGTTATTCATCAAGGTGATATGCTTCATTGCGATGTTGGTTTTAATTATTTGGGTTTATGCACAGATACTCAAGAAAACGCTTATGTCTTAAAGTATGGTGAAGAGGATGCACCTGAATGTTTGAAGAAGTGCTTAAAGCTTACTAATGATTTCCAAGATATTGTAGCTAGTCATTTTAAAGAGGGCATTACTGGTAATGAAATCTTAGCTTTGTCTTTAAAAGAAGCGAAAGAGAAAGGCCTTAATGCTTGTCTATATTCTCATCCTATTGGCTACAATGGACACGCAGCTGGGCCTACAATTGGTTTATTTGATAAGCAACAGGGTGTAAAGGGCAAGAATGGTAGTTATCCAATGCATAATAATACTGCTTATTCTTTAGAATTAAATTGTGCTTTTAAATTAGAAGAATGGGGCAATACAGAGTTTATTATGGGTCTTGAGACTGATGTATTGTTTACTAATGATACTGTTTATTATTTGGCTGGTAGACAAGAGAATTTCCATTTAGTTAAATGAAAAAGATTTCGATAAAAAGATTATTTATTCTTGTCACACTATATTGTCTAGCGGCTAACTTTGCCCATCCAGTAACACCAACTTTTATTCAAGAACTTGGTTTACATGACTATATGTTTGGTGTTGCCTTTGCGTGTATGGCGGCAACTAACTTTCTATTTAGTCCATTTTGGGGCAAACTAAGCGAGAAATATGGTAGTGGCTTAATATTCTGCATAGGACATTTGGGGTATGGTGTGATGCAAGTAGCATTCGGCTATTGTACAACAGAGCTTCAAATTTGTATTGCTAGACTTGTAGGTGGATTTTTCATTTCTGGTATATCTGTTTCTCAACTTTTATATGTCATGAAAAATTCTAATACGGTAAGTAAAGATATGGCAATTATCGCAACTATTACGATGGTTGCTTCATCATTTGGCTATTTAATTGGCGGCTTTTTAGGTGATTGGAGTTTAATTGGAACATTTATTGTTCAGGGTGCTTCTTTGTTTATAATTGGTGTTATTGGCTTATTTACATTAGGCGATAGCGAAGTAAGCGATACAACTAAATTTACTAAAGAAGACCTAAATCCCTTTAAGGATTTCACTAGTTCAAAGGATATTCTTACAACGTTTGTCTTATTGTTTCTAGCTTCTGTTGGCATATCTAGTTTTGCGAGCACTTGTTATGAACAATGTTTCAATTACTACATTAAGGATGTCTTTGGCTTTCCTAGTTCTTATAATGGCATTCTTAAGGCTGGTGTTGGCTTTATTTCCTTGTTTGCTAACTTCACGATAACAATGAAACTATTAAAAACTAATACTTTTAAGAGTATTATTCCAGTATTTACTTTATTGTTTGTATTGCTTGTTGGAGTATGTCTAATAGAAGATATGGTTCCTTTTATCATTATCAATGTGGTATTCTTTGGATTAAATTCTATTTATCTTCCTTTGCAACAAGCTTCTCTTAATAAATACAAAGCTAAAAGTGATGGTCAATTAGTAGGATTATTTAATGCGATTAGATCTCTTGGAATGGTATTTGGATCTTTGCTTGCTGGATTTATCTATGAAGTTGGACCTAAGATGTCGTTTGTTGTATCAGCATTTGCCTTTCTAGCTTGTATCATTCTATGTATATTAAACTATAAGCAATCTAAGATTGAACTAGCTAATAAGGATTAAGATTATTTATCTTCAATATTATTGAATTGAGCTAGGCACAGTTCGTATGGCGAATTAACATCGACTGTGTCTAGTTTTTTATTTTGTTTTCTAAATTCAGTAGGTGTTAGATTGAAATATCTTGTAAACTCCCTATTAAAAGTTCTTACACTTTCAAAAGCACATTCTTTTACAATATCGTTGATTGAATTATTTGTTTGCACAAGAAGTCTTTTGGCAGCTGATAATCTAAGTGCATTAATATATTTTTTATAGTTAATACAAATATCATTTGAAAATATTCTAGATAAATAGAATTTAGATATTCCTAAATCAGAAGATACTTTTTCTAGTGTCTGTTCTTTAAAGATATTATCTATCATATATTGAAGCACATAATTTATGGTGATGTTTTCTTTGCTTGAACAAATATATATTTTCTTTTGACTATTTGAAATTAAAGAAAGCAAGGCTAAAGAAAGGCCATAAACCAATAAGTAATCTCTATCGCTTTTGGCATTATTCGCAATGTTGCTTGCGATTAATAGTACGTTATTCTTTATATTATCGTCTTCACAAAAAATTGATTTTTGGTATTCTTTCAAATCATCACCATTAATTTTATAAGCGGTCTTTAAATCAGGTTCATATAAAGTTATAGTAATGACTTTGGATTTAAATTCTTTTGGAGTGAAGTAGGAATGAGGAGTGTTATCCATAATTAAACACGTTCCACCTTCTTTTACCAAAAATTGTTCGTCAGCTATTTTTACATATAGCTTTCCTTCGGTGCAAATCAAAAGTTCAATTGTTCGTTGAACATGAGTTATGTAGTTTAAATTTTCCGTGCACAATACTGAGTATTTTGAGAATCCTTTATTCATTAAAGGAAAAAAGTAAGCCATTTTCACTACCTCCTGTCAATTTAGCAATTTTTGGCCATCAATTTTTAAAATATTTTTTAAAATGGTGGTTCATACGAGATATTATAGTGCAAAAAATGACTAAAAAAATGAAAAATAATCGCATTTTATGAAAGAAATTTCAATAATCTTTGAAAGAAAATGTCATTTTTCTTTGACATCCATTTTTTTGAGGACTTTAATATAACTTGTAAATTGATTTCGGGAGGATGTTTATGAGTGAAAATTTGAAAATGGCTATGGAAGCATTAGCGAATGGCGATTATGATGAGCTAGCTACTTATGCCAATAAAGTATGTAATGAAGATGGCGATTATGACAAGGGAATTGAACTTTTATCTAAAGGTTTAGCGTTTGATCCGTTCAACGTAAAATTAAGAGCTACAAGAGGAAGAAAATATATTGGATCTTATAATTATCCGGCTTCGATTAGTGACATGTCTTTAGCTAGTAGACTTGATCCTAGCGATTGGGAAATATGGTATTACGGTGGTGTTGCAGCTTTTTTGGCTGATGAATATGAAATGTGCAAGAAGTTCCACAATGAATCAAGAAAACTAATGCTTGAAAATGGCGTAGAAGCTATTCCGGCAACGGTTGATTGGTATTGGATGGCTTGTATGAAATTAGGGCAAGAAGACGAAGCTAAAAAAATACTTGAACTTGTTGATGAAAACACAGCCAGTGAAGATGGCGATTATAAAGCCAGAGTTCTTCTTTATAAGGGAGCGTATAGTCCTGACAATTTTGTCGAAGAACATATGTGTGGCGATGAAATAAAAGATGAAGAAAGAAAAGTAGTATATGATTTAATGCTTAGCTATGGCTTAGCTAATTACTATCATTACCACGGTGAAGATGAAAAAGCTAATGAATTGTGTTTGAAGATAGCTAAATATCCTACACATCATAATTTATTTGCTTGGGCACAAGCGTGTAGAGATTTAAAAGATAGAGGAGTTGAATTTTAGTGGGAAAATATTTATTAAAAAGATTCTTGCAATTGATCCCAACATTATTGATATTGTCATTCGTTATTTTCTATATGGTGCGTTTGATTCCTGGTGATCCAGTTACGATTATGCTTGGCACAAACGTTGATAGAAGCACGATTGAATTAGAAAGAGAAAGATTGGGGCTGAATGATCCTATCTTTGTTCAATATGTTAAGTTTATTGCAAATGCATTAAAGGGTGATCTTGGAACTAGTATTTTTAGTCAAAAACCAGTTTTTGATGAAATAATGACTAGATTTAAGCCAACAATTATTTTGGCTTTTGCTGCTACAGTTATCTCTACGGTGTTTGGCTGCGTGTTTGGCATTATAGCTGCAATGAATAGAGGAAAATGGATAGATAACTTCATTATGACGTTATCACTTGTTGCTGTAAGCACTCCATCTTTCTTCTTAGCATTTCTATTAATGCTGTTATTTTCTATTAAACTTGGCTGGTTTCCAACTATATCAAGTTTAAGTGGCATATCGTTTAAGACAATGTTTTTACCAGTGTTGACTCTTGGAACTCAAGCTATTGGCTTTATGGCTAGAACTACAAGAACTGCTATGCTTGATGTTATTTCGCAAGATTATATAAGAACATCTAAATCGAGAGGTATTCCAAATAGAGTTATTATTTTCTCTCATTGTTTAAAAAATTCCTTAATACCAATTGTTACAGCTATTGGCCTAAGATTTGGATCACTACTAGCAGGAGCTACTGTTACTGAAACAGTATTTTCAATTTCTGGTATAGGAAGATATTTAGTTGATGGCGTAAATAACCGTGACTATCCAGTTATTCAAGGAACGGTTCTAGTGTTAGCTTTCACATTTGTCCTTGTTAACACTATCACTGATGTATGTTACGCATTTATTGATCCACGTATAAAGATGGAATAGGAGTAGTTGAATGAAAAATCCAATTTTGAAAAGATTCTTAAAGAATAAGGCTGCTACTGTTTCAGCTATTATCTTGATATTAATTATATTGATTGCAATATTTGGACCATTTGTTTGTAAATATGATCCACTAGAACAAAATTTATTAGAAAAATACGCTAAGGTTTCTTGGGACCATCCTCTTGGAACAGATTCTCTTGGTAGAGACATTTTAACAAGATTAATCTATGGTGCAAGAGTATCACTTACAATTGCTTTCTCTGGAGTATTTATTGGCTCTTTCTTTGGAATTATATTAGGTACGGTTGCTGGTTATTATGGCGGAACAATAGATGCTGTCATTTCAAGAATTATGGATGTCTTATTGGCATTCCCTGGAATACTTCTTGCAATCGTAATTGTCGCAATACTTGGAAATGGTACTTACAACACAATTATAGCTATTGCGATATTCTCTATACCAACAACAACTCGTATTATTAGAGGAAATGTAATGACTCTAAGAGATAGTGAATATGTACAAGCTTGTAAAGTAATGGGAAGAAATGATTTTGATATTTTGTTTAAACACATTATTCCCAATACTTCTAGTTTAATTATTGTAAATGTGACACTTGATTTGGGTTCTTCTATCCTTACTTCATCAAGTTTATCATTCTTAGGAATGGGCGTACAAGCACCTAATCCAGAATGGGGTGCGATGTTATCAACAGGAAGAGAAGTCTTAAGATCGTATCCTCTTGCAGTATTAGCACCAGGCTTTGTAATTACAATTGTAGTCTTGGCTTTCTCGCTTGTTGGAGATGGTTTAAGAGATGCACTTGATCCAAAACTAAAGAATAGGTGATGACTATGAAAGATGAAAATATTTTAGAAGTAAGAGGTCTAAAGACCTATTTCCATACAGAAGAAGGAATTGTTAAGGCGGTTGATGGACTTGATTTCGACCTTAAGAAAAATGAGGTGTTGGCTATAGTTGGTGAATCCGGTTGTGGCAAATCAGTTACCTCTCTATCTGTTTTAAATTTAATTGAACATCCTGGAAAAATTGAAGATGGTTCAATTTCTTACGATGGGAAGGATTTAACTAAGCTAAATAACAAAGAGATGAATAAGATTCGCGGAAAAGACATTTCAATGATTTTCCAAGAGCCTATGACATCACTAAATCCGGTGTTTACTATTGGACATCAAATATATGAGTCTTTAAAATATCACCAGCATTTAGATAAAGAAGCGGGTTATAAAAAAGCATTAGAAATGCTTAAGATGGTAGGTATTCCTGATCCTGAAAAAGTAATTAATGATTTCCCTTTCCAATTATCTGGCGGTATGAGACAAAGAGTAATGATTGCAATGGCTTTAGCTTGCAATCCAAAGATTTTGATTGCCGATGAGCCTACTACAGCTCTTGATGTTACTATTCAAGCTCAAATTATTAAATTGATGAAACAGCTTCAAGAAGAAACTGGAACTTCAATTATTATGATTACACATGATTTAGGCGTTGTTGCTCATATAGCCAATAGAGTAATGGTTATGTATGCAGGACAAGCTGTAGAATTGGCTGATGTAAGAGACTTGTTTAAAAAGCACTTGCATCCATATACAGAGGGATTATTAAAGTCTGTCCCTTCATTAGTTGATGATAAAGAAGAACTATACAACATTAAAGGAAGCGTTCCTTCTGCTAAGGATTATCCAAAGGGATGCAGATTTGCTCCTAGATGCACTAAGGCTTGTGCAAAATGTTTTGAAGAAATGCCTGAACTAAAAGAGATTGAGCCAAATCATTTTGTTAGATGTTTATTGTGTGAGGAAAAATAAATGAATGAGAAGTTATTAGAAGTTAAGAACTTAAAGGTTTATTATCCAGTAAAACTAAAAAGTAGTGTTGTAAATAAAAAGGCATATGTTAAAGCTGTGAATGATATTAGTTTTGATATCTATAAAGGTGAGACTTTTGGCTTAGTTGGCGAATCGGGTTGCGGCAAGTCTACTACTGGTAAAACAATAGTGAAATTAAATAAGCCAACTGAAGGTGAAATTTTATTCGAAGGTAAAAATATATTTGAAACAAAAGACAAGAAGATATGCAAAGAAATTGAGATTATTTTCCAAGATCCTTACTCTTCTTTAGATCCTCGTTATACAGTTGAAAGAATCATTGAGGAACCAATGCTTGTAGGAGATAAGCTTCCTAAAAAAGAAAGAAAAGCGAAAGTAAAGGAATTGATGAGTGAGGTTGGTCTTAGAGAAGACCAAGCTACTAAATTTCCTCATGAGTTCTCTGGCGGACAAAGACAAAGGATTGGCATCGCAAGAGCGCTAGCCAGCGATCCTAAACTGATTGTTTGCGATGAACCAGTTTCAGCGTTAGATGTTTCCATTCAAGCTCAAGTCTTGAATATGATGCATGATCTTCAAAAAACTCATGGACTAACATATTTGTTTATTTCACATAACTTGAGTGTTATTAAACATGTTTGCGATCGTATTGCGGTTATGTATTTAGGAAATATAGTTGAAATGGCTGATAAAAATGAATTATTTGATAATCCATGTCACCCATACACAAAGGCTTTAATGTCAGCTATTCCAATTCCTGATCCTGATTATGTTTCTAACCAAGAGGTATTGAGTGGAGAGGTTCCTTCTCCTTTAAACCCTCCCAAGGGTTGTTGCTTCTCTACTCGATGCCCTAAGGCATGTGAGAAATGCAAGATGGAAAAACCTGTTTTAAGAAAAGTTAAAGATGGCCACATGGTGGCATGTCATTTATTGGAGGAAGATAAAAATGATTGAAATGGAAAACAAAGAAAGCCAATACGAACATCGAAATGAGGTTGGCGAAGATGAAACTGTCGACAAGCTTAAGGCTAAAGCACTAGAAAATCCAGAGGATGAAAATAATTGGATTGAACTTGGCCTTGAACTTAGAAAGACAAGACATTTTAAAGAAGCTGTTTACGCTTATTCTGTTGGATTAACTTATAAGCCATTCGAATGTTTGCTATATAGACATAGAGGACATGCTTATGTAAATATTGGCAAATATGAAGAAGCTGCAAGTGATTTCTTGATGGGAACAAGGCTTGATCCATCAAATTGGGATTGTTGGTACCATTTAGGACTAAGCTATCATTTGCTTGGCGATTTTAAGAGAGCCAAAAAAGCATATGAGAGTTGCTGGGCTATTTCCTATGACGGCGATAGCAAGATTGCTTGTGCTGATTGGTATTATCTAACTTGCTTGGAGCTTAACGAAAAAGAAGAAGCTCATAAATATATTGACCAGATTAATCCAGATATTGAATTTGATGATGATTTCTCTGGTGCTTATTATCGCCGTGTTATGGCATATAAAGGAGTTCTTGATCCTGAAAAGGTGTATGAAGATGCGCTTAAGGCTGATGATCATGTGTTTGCAACTAGCACTTATGGTTTAGCAGTAAACTATGAAAAAAATGGTCAGCTAGATAAGGCGATGGAAATTTATCACCTAATCGAGGAAAAAGATAAATTGTGGCCTGGCTTTGCTGAACATGCCACTAAACAACGTTTACACGTTTGGAAAAAGGAAGGGGTTATTTAAAGATGAAAAAAATGCTTACATTACTACTTGCAGTACTAATGGCATTTACTTTAACTGCATGTAGTTCTTCATCTGATTCTTCAGATGATAGTTCAAGCGATGATGCTGAAACAGTTAGCTACAAAGATACTATTGTTTGGGCAATCGCAAACGATCAAGATACTCTTGATCCACATCAAAATGTTTCTAACAACTTCGTCATTCCTCAAATTTATTCAACTCTAGTTAAATTTGATAACGATGACACTCTTGTTGGCGATTTAGCTACTGAATGGTCTGTTGATGAAAGTGAAACATTATGGACATTTAAATTAAGAGAAGATGTTAAATGGCACAACGGTGATTCATTCACTTCTGCCGATGTAGTTGCTACATTTGATAGACTATTAAATCCAGATAATGGTTTAAGATATTGCGATCAATATAGTGCTTTCATTAAGGAAGTAAAAGCTGTAGATGATTATACAGTAACTGTTGAAACTTACACTCCATATGGACCATTCTTGTCTGCCATGGCAGCTACAAGCGCTTCAATTATGAATAAGAACACTATTGAAGAATATGGAAATGATATTGGCATGGATCCTGCAACTATCAATGGCACTGGCCCTTACAAAGTTACTGCTTGGACTTTCCAAGAAGAAATGGACTTTGAAGGATTTGATGATTATTTTGATGGTGCTCCTAAGACTAAATACATTAGACTTGTATACGTTCCAGAACAAGCTTCTAGAGAATTAGCTCTTGAAAATGGTGAAGTTGATATTGCTTCTGGTTTAAATCCCGATGATGATGTAAGAATCATGAATGGTGAAGTAGAAGGCGTTAAGCTTTGGAGTAAAGCCGGAAATGGTATGCACTTATTCCAATTCAATTGTTCAGGCGTTTTAGCTGATGTTAATTTAAGAAGAGCTATCTCTCATGCTATTGATAGACAAGCTATTATTGACGCATTATATGCTCAAATTGGTGAGACTTGCGCTACTGCTCCAATCACACCAGATGTTATCGGTTATTCTGATTTAGGTGTTGTTGAATACGATCCAGAACTTTCTAAACAATTATTAGAAGAAGCTGGTTATGCTGATGGTCTTGATATCACAATTTATACTACTGCTGTTTACAACAAGGGTGTTGAAATGGGCGAAATTATTAAGTCTCAATTAGCTGAAGTAGGCATCAACGTTAATCTAGTTACAATTGACCGTGCTCAATTCTTAGCTCAATTTGGTTTGACTCCTGATGAAGTTGAATGGGATATGCTTATCATGGGTGCTGGTGGCCAAACTGATGCTGGCAATGCATTATACAGAGTATGGCATACAGAAGAAGGCGGTTTAAATAACAATAACTATGGTTTCTATTCTAATAGCACTGTTGATGAACTTCTAGAAGAAGCTGCTGCTATTACTGATGTTGATGAAAGAACAGCTTTATATAAGGAAGCTATGCAAATTATTTGGGAAGATGATCCAGTTGGTGTCTTCATGAACTTTAGAAATGATATTTATGGCATGTTAGAAGGTGTTGATGGCTTTGATGCAAATGCTGGAAATACTCCTGATATGAAGAATATCACTGTTGCTGAATAGTTATTTAGTTATCAGCAAGACTATATACTATTAATTAATACAAGGGCCATATATTGGTTGTATGGTCCTTTCTTTTGAAAAGGAAAATTATGTCAAATAAAAATTTAGAAGTTGCTTCTTTAGATAGAGTAAGTAAAGATGAATATTCTAATGAAGTAAAAAAACTTATCGAAGAAGTTCATAACAATCCAAGCGGCGATAGTTATATGCACTTAGGCTTAGCTTTTGCATCTAGTGGCTTATATAGAGAAGCTGTTAATGCCTATTCATGTGGCATCGCTTTAGAACCATTTAAAGGAATTTTATATCGTCATAGAGGACATAGATTCTTGTCTTGTTATTGTTTCCTTGAAGCTGTTGCAGACTTTTCTATGGCTGTTAGATTAATTCCGGACAATTGGGATTCTTGGTATCATTTAGGACTTTCTTATTTTTTAACTGGTGATTTTAAAAAGGCTGCAAAAGCTTATGAAACTTGCTTAAATTTATCTACTACAGATGATGAAGTAATCGCTGTAAGTGACTGGTATTATATGACCGCTATGCGTCTTGATGATAAAGAATTAGCTGATAAAATTCTTTCTAATATCAAAGATGATATGAAATATGGTGATAATCTTGATTACTATCAAAGACTAAAAATGTATCAAGGAAAGATTAAGCCAGAAGAATTGCTTCCAGCTGATTTAGATAGCGCTACCGCATTAAGTATTGTCACAAGAGGTTTTGGCTTAGCTAACTATTATCACATTCTTGGAAAAGATGATAAGGCCAAGGAAATCATGGATATGGTTCTTGAAAAGGGTAAAGATGATATGTATATGGCATTTGGCTATATGGCTACTTTAGCTTTTAAAGGAATGATTCAAACTTATTAATTTACATAATTCAGGCCTATTTTGGGCCTGAATTTAGAAAGGTTTTATGGAACAATTAAAATTAGATGAATTTTTAAATTATCGTTTTATTTCGGGATTAAGTTTATATAACAATAAACTGTTTTTTGTTTTATCAAAGGCAAAAGAAGATAAATTAGGTTATGAAAAAGATCTTTATATGTATGATGGCTCTTTTAAAAGGCTTACTCAAAGTGGTAAGGTTAGTAACTATTGTACAATCGATGACCGCATTCTTTATGAAACTGGAAAAAATAATGGTGAATTAGAATTTAATTATTTAAATATAAATAGCGGCTTTATAAAAGAAGCGTTTAAACTGCCTTTGCTTGATGCCAAAATAAAGATGATAAAAGATAAGATGGCGATTGTTTCGACTACTAAAAAGGATGGATATGAGACTTCTGATTATTATGAAATATTAGATGAAAATCCTTTTTGGTTTAATGGATCTGGCTTCATTAACGGAAATCGTAGTTCTTTATTTATTATGGATAAGGACGATCCGAGCTCTCTAAAGAAAGTCACTTCTTCTTTATTTAATGTTGATAAGATTGAAATTAGTGGCGATTACATCTATATCTTAGGTGAAGAATATAAAATAAAGCCTAGCAATTTTCCTAAAATTTATTCTTACAACATTAATTTAGATGAACTTAAATTGGTTTATGAAAGTGATGAAATTCATATTCAAGATATTTGCACATATGATAATGGGCTTTATGTTTTTGGCTCTGATCAAAAAACATGGGGCATTAATGAAAACGATAAAATATACAAATTGGAAGATGGGAATTTAAGTTTATACTTTGATAACGTTGAATCATTTGATTCTTCTGTTGGCAGCGATTGTAGATTGTGCGGATACAAAAAGCCTTTGTCTTTTAATAACGATATCTATTATCTATCTACTAGATTTAATAGTTCTCATTTATTTAAATTCAATGGAAAAGAACAGCAAATTAGTTTAAATGATGATGGTTCAATAGATGATTTTGCGCTTGATGAAAACAATATTTACTATGTTGGCATGTTAGATAATAAGCTACAAGAAATTTACACTATTAAAGAAGGAAAACAAATTAGATTAAGCAATTTCAATGAAGATGTTTTAAAGGGTAAATATGTTGCGGATTATAATGAAATAACTTGTATGTGTCATAACACAAAAATTTATGGATGGGTACTATTGCCCAAGGATTATAATCCCACTAAGAAGTATCCTGCTATATTAGATGTTCATGGTGGGCCTAAAACAGTTTATGGAAAAGTTTTTTATCATGAAATGCAATATTGGGCTAATAAAGGATATTTTGTGATGTTTTCTAATCCGATCGGATCTGATGGCAGAGGCAATGAATTTATGCATATGTCCGGTAAATATGGCACCAAAGATTACGACTGCTTGATGAACTTTGTAGATGTTGTTCTAGATAAATATCCCGCAATTGATAAAAATAGAGTGTGTGAAACAGGCGGATCATATGGTGGGTTTATGACTAACTGGATTATTGGGCATACCGACAGATTTTGTGCTTGTGCAAGTCAAAGATCTATTTCTGATTGGCTTTCATTTGGTGGAACTAGTGACATAGGTTATAGATTTGATTTGGATCAAATGAATGTAGAAAATGTGATTGATTGTGAATCTACTTTATGGAGCTTTTCACCGCTAAAATATGCGAACAATTGTAAAACACCAACACTTTTTATTCATAGCGATGAAGACTATCGTTGTCCAATAGGACAGGGTCTTGAAATGATGAACGCTTTAATTGAAAATGGTGTTGAAACAAGAATGTGTTATTTTCATCACGAGAATCATGAATTATCTCGTGGTGGCAAACCTATCAATAGAATTAAGCGTTTAGAGGAAATAACTGCTTGGTTTGATAAATATAGTAAGGAGTAAAGATGTATAATACTGAGAATTTTGACCAAAAAACATTTGAACCAAAATGTTTTACGAGTGATGGAGAATTAGAATTACATGGAGAAAAGATTAAATATCACACTGTTAGCGAAGATAATGTTTTCTATGAAAATGGTACGCCAATAGCTTCTATTTTTTCTTATTCTTATTTTAGAAGCGATGTTAAAAATGTAGAAGACAGGCCAGTAATTTTTGCGTTTAATGGCGGCCCTGGTTCTTCTAGTATGTATGTGCATGCAGGATTTTTTGGAGCTAAGAGAATAAAATATGATGAAGTGAATAGAGAAACTTCTCTTCCTCCTTATGAGGTTATTGATAATCCTGATTGTCTTTTGGATGTAGCTGATGTTGTTTTGATTGATCCTGTTGGAACAGGATTTGGAGTTTTGCTTGATGATAATCATGCGAAAGATTTCTTTGGCATAGAAGAAGATGCTGAGGCTCTTTTGACTTTCATTGAAAAATGGCTTAGAAAATATAACCGTTTCAATTCACCAAAATATCTTGCTGGTGAAAGCTATGGATGTACTAGATGTGCTGTTGCAGCTGGAATTAGCTGTGGTGGCTGGGGTGCTAAAAGAGGCTATGGTATAAAATTCGATGGCCTTATTTTGATTGGCAATACAGTTACTGTTGGTAAATACTTTAATGAAGGTGTTGAAGTTGAACATTCTGTTTTGTATTTCCCTACTTATGCGGCTATTAACTGGTATCATAATCATCCTAGTAATCAAACGGTTGATGAATTCGCTTTGGAGGCAAAGAAGTTTGCTGATACAGATTACCTTTTGGCTTTATATAAAGGCGAAGGCTTAAGTGATGAAGAAAGAAACAATATTATTAATAAGCTAATGTATTACACTGGTGTTTCAAGAGAATTTCTAGAGACACATGCTTTAAAGATTGATGAAAAGGGATTTAGACTAGAAGTTCTTAAAGAAAAGGGGTTGTCTGTTAGTAGATATGATGGAAGATTAACTAGACCACTGCTTATTCCTTTTGATGATGAAATTAAAAGAGAAGATGAAGATGATGCGACTGCTCAAAGATACGATGGCTTCTTCTATGCTGCTTTAAATGGAACTATTCTTCCTTCTTTAAACGTTAAAATGGATAGACAATATTTAACATTCAGAAATTTCTGGGGAGATGGCGCTTATAAGTGGAATACTGAGGAAAAGGGCGGTAATACTGCTTTCCGTTTAAGACAGGCTATGAATGGCTCAAGAGGTATGAGAGTGTTCTTTGCAAATGGTTGGTATGATGATTGTACAGAAATTGGCATGGTTTATTATACAATTGATCACGCTGGTCTTGACCATGATAGGGTGTTTATGAAGCCTTATAAATCTGGGCATATGATTTATATTTCTGAGGAAAACACAAAAGAGTTATCTGAAGATATTCATAAGTTTGTAGAAGGAAAGGATCCAAGTAAACAATGTTAATTAAGAATGGTTTAATTCATGATGGCATCAATTCAGATGCCTATATTG
The DNA here is from genome assembly GCA_963607765.1 of Paratractidigestivibacter sp. Classification (GTDB taxonomy): domain Bacteria; phylum Bacillota_I; class Bacilli_A; order Erysipelotrichales; family Erysipelotrichaceae; genus Colivicinus. The sequence goes on from CAVDDT010000001.1 coordinate 16,295, forward strand.
GCGATATTAGAATTGTTGATGGCAAGATTACTGAAATTGGTAAGAATTTGGATGACGATGAAGGTGTGATTGATGCATCTAATTTAAATGTTTATCCAGGACTTGTGGAAGCACATTGTCATATTGGTTTAGATGGCTATGGAATTGGTTTTGAAAGAGCTGATTGTAATGAATACGGAAGCCCTGACACCCCAGAACTTAGAGCAATTGACGGAATAAATCCTCTTGATCCAACTTTTGAAAAAGCTAGAGAAGCTGGTATTACTACTGTTTGTACAGGACCTGGTAGTGCTAATGTTTTAGGTGGCACTTTTACTGCTTTAAAAACGGTTGGTGAAAGAGTTGACAACATGATTATTAAGGAAAGCGTTGCAATGAAATGTGCCTTTGGCGAAAATCCAAAAAGGTGCTATAAGGAAAAAGGAACTTATTCTAGAATGTCTATTGCAGCTAATTTAAGAAACATGTTATTTAAGGCCAAAGAGTACATGGAGAAAAAGGAAACCGATAAAAAGCCAGCATTCGACATGCAGCTTGAAGCTTTGATTCCTGTTTTAAAAAGAGAAATTCCATTAAAAGCTCATGCACACGCTGCTGATGATATTTTTACAGCAATCAGAATTGCGAAAGAGTTTAATTTGAAATTAACTCTTGAACATGTTACTGAAGGCCATTTAGTTGCGGAAGAACTTGTAAAAGAAAATTATCCTATGGCTGTTGGGCCTACTTTAACTCATGCAACTAAATTTGAATTAAAAGATAAGAGTTGGGATACACCAAGAGTGTTGTCTGAATTAGGCGGCCAAGTTTCAATCATTACCGATTCCCCTGTAATTCCAGAACAACATCTTCCTTTATGTGCTTCATTAGCTATTAAAGCTGGTATGGATCCGTTTAAAGCTTTACAAGCTATTACAATTAATCCTGCTAAGCATATTGGGATTGAAGATAGAGTAGGTTCTTTAGAAGTTGGCAAAGATGGTGATGTGCTTATTTGTGATAAAGATTTATTTAATATCGATCATGAAGTTAAATATGTTTTAATTAATGGCAAAGTGGTTTCTAAATAAAACAATAAAGTAGAATAAAAATATTTAAGCGTTTTTAGGGATTTTAAACTATAAAAACGCTTTTATTATTGTCTTAAATTAAGAATGGAATTTGTCATAATTTTGTAGAGCTTAACGCAAGATAATTGCTTTTAATTAATAATGAAAATATTATAATAAATATAAATTTATATTGTAAACAAATGATATTATGGGGATTAAAATTTGCAAGGGGGGGTACTATGGCAACATTAGCAGAACAAGTATATGAAGAATTAATAAACATGATTGTTGAGGAAAATTATAAACCGGGTGATCGTTTTCCTTCAGAAAATGTGTTATGTGAACGTTTTTCTGTGAGTAGAAACACTTTACGTGGAGCTTTAAATAAGATGCAGGTCCTTGGCTTAACTGAAACTAGACAAGGTGGAGGAACTTACTTAAAGGATGTAAGCAGCGAAGTGTATTTAAACTTTTTTATGCCTTCAATTCTTACAAGTAATATTGATTTGTTAGAGGCTATGGAATTTAGAAGGGGCATTGAAGTGGAGAGTGCTAGGCTAGCAGCTCAAAATGCTACTGAAGAAGATATTAAAGAATTAAACAATTATCTTAATGCATGCAAAGAGAATATGTCGAATATGCTTGATTTCGAAAATTCTAATAACGATTTTCACTACGCAATCGCCAAAGCTAGTAAAAGCAACATGTTTATAAAAATGGAAAAGATAATTCATAAGATGACTTCTGCTTCCATGAAGAAATATTTAGCTAAGCAAGGTGCTGATATTGATAGTACTTTCTATCATGAAATGATTATGAAATGTATTATCGAACATAAAGCTGATGAGGCTGCATATTCTATGGATAGACATATGCAATATCTAGTCGAGAGAGTGAAAAAATATATAGCTACTGAAGAAGAATAGCTAATTTGTAAAATGGACCGTTTTGGTCCATTTTTTTGTGCAATAAAAAATCCACCATTTGGTGGATTAATTAGAAGTAGTAGTCAAATACAGTTTTATCATAAGAGACACTGTTCATGTATTCTCTTACTTTTAAATGCTCTGGGTGATTGATGTATTGTTCAAGCTCTTCTGTATTATTGAATACTGAATCAATACAAACGTGGAAGACATCACCTTCGTTAATATTACTTCCTACTTTTGCTTCCTTAATTTGGGGAATGATGGTTTGAAGATATGCTGTTTTCTTAGCAAATTCTTCAACTACTTTTTGACGATCCTCTTTTGTTCCATCTTTGCAGATTTTCCAGCAAACAATATGTTTTAACATAAATATAATTCCTTTCGTATTTGTACTACAAATAAATATAAAATTTGTAGTACAACATCGCATTTCAAATTTATTATACATGGTCTTTTATTAGAAATAAAGCAAAATTGTAACTTTTTTGAAAGCGCTTAATAAAGCTAAAATATTCACAAAAATTTATTGACAAGAAAAATAATCATTCATAAAATACTTGTAGAACAACTTTAATGTTATATGTTTGATTTGCTAAACAAATATTGTGATTAGAAGGCTAAATCCCGGGGTTAAAAACTTCTTGCTCATAATATGTAAGCGCTTATATATAACAGTTAGTTATTACAAAGGAGAGAAATTCGTTATGAAAAAACTATTAAGCTTATTACTTACAATTGCAATGGTATTAAGTTTAGCTGCTTGTTCTTCTTCATCTGATTCATCTGATGATAGCTCTTCAGATTCTTCAAGTGATGAAGAAACAATTAATATCGCATTCTTTATGTATGAAAACTCTAATACTTTCACTACTTATATTAGAAAAGCATTGGAAAGCTATGGTGCAGAACATAATGTAAATGTTGATTCATTCGATGGCAAATCAGATCAATCAACTCAAACTGATGCAATTACTACTGCATTAGCAAAAGAAAAATATGATTTAATCGTCGTTAATCCAGTTGATTCAGGTGCTGGTGCAACAATCAATAAGCTATGTAAAGAAGCTGGCGTTCCTGTAATCTATTGTGATAGAGCTCCAGATTTAACTGGTGGTATCTTAGATGATTATGATCAAGCATGGTATGTAGGCCTTGACTGGTCAGATCCAGGTAGAGTACAAGCCGAAATGTTATACGAAGATTACCTTGCTGATCCATCTAGCATTGATAGAAATGGTGATGGTGTAGTTCAATATGTAATCCTTCAAGGTAATGTTGCTCAACAAAATGCAATCTATCGTACACAAGCTATCCACGATTTGATGGATCAATGGAATGAAGATGGCACAATGAAGAACGAACAACTTGATATCCAAGATGGTAACTGGGATACTGCAAAAGGTAAGGATGTAATGGATACTTGGAACGTTAAATATGGTGATCAAATTGAAGTAGTATTGTCAAATAACGATACTATGGCAATGGGTGCTATCGAATCATTGAAGACTAATGGCAACTATGATAAGGATGTTCCTACAAAGGTATATGGCATTAATGCTATTCCTGATGTTTGGAGCATGCTTGAAGATGGCACAATGGCAGGTACAGTATTAACTTCTCCATATAAGGAAGCAGTAGCTGTTATTGATATGACTTTAAATATTCTAAGTGGTAAAGATGCACTTGATGGTACAGATTTATCATATGGTGAATTTGGAAAGGATGTTCGTGTTTCTAATACAGCAATTAGAACAGAAAATATTTCTGAAGCTGAACACGATTACATTCAATAATTAACTAAATAGTTTAGGGCATCTAGTAGATTGAAAGATGCCCTAACTTAAATACGTTGGAGGTAAAGATGACTTCAAAGTTGAATGAATTTACTAATGAAAATAAGCAGTATCTTCTTGAGATGCACGGAATAGTAAAAAATTTCGCTGGTGTACAGGCTTTGAAAAGCGTAGATTTCTGCGTTAGACCAGGCACTGTACATGCTTTAATGGGCGAAAATGGTGCTGGTAAGTCTACACTTATGAAATGTTTGTTTGGCATTTATCATAAGGATGAAGGCAGTATTACTTTAAGAGGCGAAGATGTAGATTTTAAATCGCCACATGAAGCATTGCTAAATGGTATTTCGATGGTACATCAGGAACTTGAACAAGTAAGACAAAGAAATGTAATGGAGAATGTATGGCTAGGCCGTTTCCCGTTAAAATGTGGACTTGTTGATGAAAAGAAAATGTATGATGATACAAAGAAAGTATTATCGGTACTTGGCGATGATATCAAAATAGATCCAAAAGATAATTTGTCTGATTTGAGTGTTTCTGAAAGACAAATGGTAGATATTGCTAAGGCTATCTCATATAATTGCGATATTATAGCATTGGATGAGCCTACTTCTTCTTTAACTAATAAAGAAGTTGACAAATTAATGGAAATAATCGACAGGCTAAGATCTCAGGGCAAAGGCATTATCTATATTTCACATAAGATGGAAGAAATATTTAGAATTGCCGATGATATCACAGTAATGAGAGATGGTGAACATATTAGCACGGATAAGGCGAGCGATATCAATATCGACATTCTTATCAAGAGGATGGTTGGAAGAGAATTGACTAATCGTTTCCCAGTAAAGTCATGTGAGCCTGGAGACGTAATTTTATCAGTAAAAAATCTTAATGATGTTAAACATCACATACATGATATTTCTTTTGATTTAAAAGAGGGAGAAGTACTTGGCATTGCTGGTCTTCTTGGAGCTGGTAGAACCGAACTTATGGAAACTATTTTTGGTGCTAGAGACAAGGAAAGTGGCGAAATATTATTAAGAGGCAAAGAAGTTAATAATAAGAGCCCTATGCAAGCAATTAAAAATGGTTTTGCGTTATGTACGGAAGAAAGACGTTACAACGGCATATTTCCAGATTTGAGTATAACGTTTAATACGGTTGTTGCAGGACTAGATAAATATAAAAATAAATTTGGTCTATTGCAAGATAAGAAAATGGATGCCGATACCGAGAAGATGATTAATGCTATGCGTACCAAGACGCCTAACACTAAGACTAAGATTAAATCGTTGTCTGGTGGTAATCAACAAAAGGTAATTATTGGTAGATGGCTATTAAATAATCCAGAAATAGTACTACTCGATGATCCAACAAGAGGTATTGATGTTGGAGCTAAATATGAAATCTATGAATTGATATTCAAATTAGCAGAGCAACATAAGAGTGTTATTGTTTGTTCTTCTGAAATGCCTGAATTACTTGGAATTTGTGATCGAATCATTGTTTTAAGTAATGGAAAATTGGCTGGAGAAATTGATTTAAAGAATGATAAAGAAAACGCAAATCAAGAAACAATAATGCGTTATGCGACTAAATATATTTAAAAGAGGTAAAAGTATGAAAGATAAAAAAATAAAGAAGGATGCATTAATAGACAAGTTATATGATAATGCTCTATATTTAATTATCGCTATAATTCTTGCAGTAATTATCATTATGGAGCCATCATTTGTTAAGCTATCTAATTTCACTACGATATTTACTCAATCTGCTACTAAAGTTATTTATGCGTTAGGAGTTGCTGGAATTATCGTATTAGGCGGTACTGACCTAGCTTTAGGTAGAGAAGTTGGCTTAGCAGCTGTTGTTGCAGCATCAATGTTGCAAGCAATTGATTATTCACAAAGAGTATTTAGTGCTGCAGAATTACCAGAATTGCCATTTATTGTTCCTGTATTAATCGTATGTGTATTGTTGGCGATAATATCAGGTATTCATGGCTTTATAGTAGCTCACTTTGGTGTAGCACCATTTATCGCATCACTAGGTATTCGACTTGTTGCTTATGGTATTTGTTTACAATATTTCAACCAAGTTTGTGATTCAAATCCACTTTCTGGATTTACAGAATTTTATTCAAAATTTTGCCAAGGAACAATTAAGATTGGAAGTTTGAGCATAAGCTATCTAATGATATATGCGCTTATTGCAGTATTTATCATGTGGGTAGTGTGGAATAAGACAACTCTTGGAAAGAATATGTATGCGATTGGTGGCAACAAGGAAGCCGCTAGAGTATGTGGTGTAAATGTTAAAAAGACAATTGTTCTTGTTTATATTATTGCTGGTGTTCTTTATGCCTTTGGTGCAGTGCTAGAAGCAGGTAGAACTGGTTCTGCAAATAGTACTCTTGGTGCTGATTATGCAATGGATGCAATTGCAGCATGCGTAGTTGGTGGCGTCTCTATGAAAGGTGGTACTGGTAAGATATTTGGCGTTGTAATAGGTGTTATTATTTTCCAAATTATCACATATGGATTAATCTATGTTGGCGTAAGCCCAGACTTACAATATGTTGTTAAAGGTTTAATTATACTTATTGCTGTAATTTTAGATAATAGAAAAACTATGAGAAAAGCTTCATAGATATATAGAAAGGTAAAAAAAGAAGATGGAAGAATTTAAAATCCCTGAAACAATGAAAGCAATGACTCTTGTTGCTTACGATCATTTAGAAATGAAAGAGTTACCTGTTCCAAAACCAGGACCTGGTGAAGTATTATGCAGAATTAAATCTGTTGCAATTTGTGGTTCAGATCCTAAGATGATTCATGGCGGATATGAATGGGCAAATTGGCCACCTTATTATCCATTTGTAATGGGCCATGAATGGGCTGGTCAAATTGTACAACTTGGTGAAGGCGTAAGTGATTTTAAAGTTGGCGATAGAGTTGCTGGAGAAGCACACGTTGGTTGTGGACATTGTGATAACTGTAAGCAAGGTCACTACACTGTTTGCTTAAATTATGGAAAAGATGGACATGATGGTGGGCTTGATATGGGCCATCGTCATTATGGTTTCTATTGGCAAGGTGCTAATGCTGAGTACAATGTTTATAAGACAAGTGCACTACATAAGATTCCTGATAATGTTAGCTATGATGTAGCTAGTATGTCAGACTGTGCTGGTGTTGCTTTCCATGGTGTACAACTTGCTGGAGTTACTCCTGGCGGTACTTCTGTTGTTATTGGTCCTGGTCCTATCGGACTATGTGCAATGATGGAATGCAAGGCCCTAGGCACTGGTAGAGTTATCGTTGTAGGAAGAGGCGCAAAGCTTGAAAAGGCTAGAGAATTAGGTGCTGACGTATGTATCGATTTTGAAAAAGAAGATCCTGTTGCTAGAGTACTTGAATTAACAAATGGCCGTGGCGCTGATGAAGTCATGGAATGTTCAGGTGCTAGTGATTCACCTATGAAGGCTTGCAAAATGGTAAAGAAGGCTGGTGCTGTTGCTATTATTGCTACGTATCATGACCAAGAGGCATCAATTCCAATCAACATTGTTAACTTTAATGAAATTAAGATTGTTGGTTCTAAGGCTAACCCTAGCGTTACTGATGCAGTCTTAAGTTTCTTCTCAAATAATAAAATTCAAGGTGAAAAACTTGTTACTCATACTTTCCCTCTTGAGGAGTATGAAAAAGCAGTTGATGTATTTGAACATAAGAAAGATGGATCTATCAAGGTTGTAGTACATCCTTGATAGTTAATAATTAGATCCTATCCTATTCAATCTAAAAGATAGGATAGGATTTTTATAAAAGGAGTTATATGCCTAAGAAAATGAAAGCAGCCGTCTTACATGAATTTAATAAGCAGCTAGTAATTGAAGAAAAGGATATACCAGAACCAAAACAAGGTGAGGTTAGGGTAAAGGTAATGGCCTCTGGACTTTGTGTTTCAGATATTCATATTATTGATGGCATTATTAGTACTGTTAAACTTCCATATACTCCAGGTCATGAGATGGCTGGAATTGTTGATGCGGTTGGTGATGGCGTTAGTAATGTAAAAGTTGGCGACCATATTGCTTGTGCTATTGATATTGTTTGTGGAGAATGCAAATATTGTCGAAGTGGTAGAACTAATCTTTGTAGTAATCTAGTTCGAATTGGATTTGAAAGAGATGGTTCACATGAAGAATATTGCGTTATTCCTGCAGAAAATGCGTTTAAAGTAGCAGATGACATTCCTTTTGAACAAGTTACAGGTACTGTTGATGCGGTTGGATGTATGTATAATGCGATTAAAAATGTCGCAAAAGTTAAGCCACTTGATAAGGTGCTTATTGCTGGAGTTGGCGGGCTTGGTATGAATGCAATTCAAATAGCTAAAGTATTTGGCGCTGAAGTTTTTGCGACAAGCAGAAGAGATGAGAAACTAGAAATAGCTAAGCAAATGGGTGCTGATCATGTTATTAATACGAAAAAAGAAAATCTAGAAGAAAGAATAAAAGAAATCACCAATGGTGAAATGCTAGATGTAGTGATTGATAATATTGGTATTGAAAATTCTATTAATGATTCTTTAAAACTAGTTTGTGCTGGAGGAAAAGTTGTTGTTACTGGATACAACGATCCTAAATTTGTAGCTGATTATCAAGATGTAATGAAATTTGAAAAACAAATTTTGGGCATGAGAGGTATGACAAGAGCTGATCTGGCAGAGGTAATTAAATTGGTGGAGAGCCATAAGATTACACCATATGTATATAAGACCATTCCTTTTAAAAAAATCAATGATGGTTTACAAGAAATGAGAGATGGCAAGGCAATTGGAAGAATTGTTTTGAAAATGGATGAGAGGTAAATAAAATGAGAGAATATGTATTAGTTGTTGGATGTGGAATGATGGGCAGTGGCATAGCAGCCATGAGTGCCTTAGCTGGTAATAAAACTTTTTTGTATGATGTAGATAAAGAACATACTGCATCTGGTAAAAGTAAAGCTGAAGCATGTATTGATTTACGTGTTGAAAATGGTTTGAACACTAAAGAAGAAGGCGATAGAGCTAAGACTTTACTTGAGGAAAACACAAATTTAGAGGATGCATGTGAGAAGACTTGCATGGTTATTGAAGCAATTATTGAAAATGTAGGTATTAAACAAGATATGTTTGCACGTCTTGATAGCTTACTACCTGTTGAAGTACCTATTTGTTCAAATACTTCTGGACTTCGTATTACTGATATTAGCGCAAAGTGTGTTCATCCTGAGCGTACAGTAACTACGCATTTCTGGCTTCCAGCACATCTTGTACCACTTGTTGAGGTTGTAATGGGTGATAAAACAGATGAAGCTGTAGCTGTTAAAGTACGTGATACATTAAAAAATTGGAAGAAGTCTCCAGTTCTTGTTAAAAAGGATTTGCCAGGACAACTTGCAAACCGTATTTTCCAAGCTATTATTAGAGAATCTATCGACATCGTTGATTCAGGCTTAGCTAGTGCTGAAGATGTTGATACAGCTATTAGCTGCGGTATGGCTATGCGTTTCCCTGTTTGGGGACCATTGATGCATCTTGATGATATTGGCTTACAACTTGGAATGGATGTTCAAAATACAGTTTTGCCAAGCATTTGTGCTGATAAAAAAGCTAGCCCATACATTGAAAACCTTGTAAAAGAAGGCAATCTTGGTGCTAAGACTGGCAAAGGTTTCTATGATTGGTCTAAGATGGATGTCAAGAAATGTGAAGAAAAGAGAAATCAATTTATAATTGAGGCTGTTAAAGTTAAGACTAAGCTTGATGATGAAATTGATGTTAGAAAATAGTATGAAACAATATTTTGCTTTAGGCACATACACTGAGCCTATCTTGTTTGGCACTGGCGAAGTATTTCAAGGCAAGGGCAAAGGCGTTTATATCTGTAGTTTTGAAGATGGAAACATAAAAGTAGAAACTAGCATTGAGGTGCGTAATCCCTCTTTTGTATGTATAGATGAAGATAACAAAAAGATTTATGCTGTCAATGAAATGAAAGAATACTTGGATGAATTTGGCGGTGGTGTAACTCAAATTTCATATGATGAAAATGGTAACATGAACATCGATTTAACCAAGAATACTGGTGGAACGGACCCTTGCCATATAATTGTTTCACCTAACAAGAAGTTTCTTTCAATTGCCAATTTTGCTTCTGGTGCAGTAACTATATTTGGCTTAGATGAAAATGGTTCAATAAACACTGACAAACATGTTTATCAACATGTTGGCAGCAGTGTTCATCCAAAAAGACAATTAGGTCCACATGCACACAGTTCCATCTTTACAAAAGATGGCAAATATATGTTTGTCCCTGATTTAGGTATCGATGCGGTTAAGGCTTATAGCTATCAAGATGATTGCATAAAAGAGTGTCCTAGTATGGATTTGAAAGTAAATCCTGGTAACGGTCCTCGATTTGGCGAATTTGATTTAAGCGGTAATAACTTTTATCTAATTAATGAAATTGGTTCACGTGTTGAACACTACACTTATAGTGATGGTACTTTAACATATAAAGATGGAATTAATACATTGCCTGAAGGTTTCCCTAAAGAAGATAATATTTGTTCAGACTTGCATATTTCGCCTAATGGAAAATACTTATATGCATCAAATAGAGGGCACGATAGTCTAGTTGTATGCGATATTTTAGAAGATGGCAGTCTAAAGATAAAGGAAACAATATCATGTGGCGGCAAGACACCTAGAAACTTTGCGATTGATCCTACTGGCGAGTATGTACTAGTTGGTAATCAAGATAGCGATACAATAGTCACCTTTAAGATTAAGGAAGATGGTAATCTTGAGAAGATTTCAAGTTTTGAGATTGGCTCACCAGTATGCATACAGTTCTTTAAAAAGACTGAATTCTAATTTATGGGCAAAAAAATTACATGGTTTGATATGATTTCTAAAGATGAAAGAAAACATCAAGAAGAGAAATATAATAATATGATGTTTCCTTTTGGCTTAGACCAAAGAGATAAGGAACTAGCACTATTAAAAGAGTTAATTCCTAATAAAAAAGGTGAGGATTGCTTGTATCAAGTGATTTTATTAAAGGAAATATTTCTAACAAGCGATAGTCATCTTTCATATAAAGAATGCTTAGAAAACCGTGATATCCAAGAAGAGTTATATGGCTGGGAAAAAGGAATCTTAACAAGCAAGTTTACAAATGATGAAAAAGATTGTCTTTGCAAATTTGCTTATAAGTGTCTGCATATAGAAAAACTTGAAGATTTACCTAATGAATCTATTCTATCTTGGATTAACCAAATTGACTAAAATTATAATCTATGCACTTATTTAAAACAATATAATTGTGTCCCCCGCATAAAATGTTTTAAATTAGTATAAACAATAAAAGCTATAATCAACGTTATAGCTTTTATTTTTGGCTATTTGTTTTGTTCTATGCGAAAATTATATATGCATTAAAGTAGGAGAGAATATGAAAGAAGTAGTAATTGAGAGTTTTACATTAGATCATACTAAGGTTATTGCACCTTATGTTAGATTGATATCGGAGGAAGTTGGTGAAAAGGGAGATATTGTGAGCAATTATGATATCCGTTTATGTCAGCCTAACAAACAAGAGATTCCAACAGGTACGATGCATACTTTGGAACATTTATTTGCGTTATATTTAAGGCCTAGAATAAAAGGATATTTAGATTGTTCACCATTTGGATGCAGAACTGGTTTCCATTTATTAGCTTGGGGAAGGCATTCTAGTGAAGAGATTGCAAAGGCTGTAAAAGAAGCACTAGAGCTAATATTAGAAACTAAATGGGAGGATGTTCCTGGTACTAAAGAGAAGGAATGTGGTAACTATAAGGATCATTCCTTGTTTGGGGCAAAAGAGTGGTCAAAGAATATCCTTGAAAAAGGGATAAGTAGTGATCCTTTTATAAGAAAGATTGTATAACTCCTAATTAGGAGTTTTATTTTATGTGCTAAAGTGGTGCCAAGATATTTCAAATTTGAACTAATTAAGATATCATATATTCAATTGAAAGGAGAACATAGTGAAGTTATTATTAAAATACTTAAAAAAGTATATAGTTTTAATTATTGCCGTAGTTTGTTTAACTTTTGTACAAGTTCAAAGTGAACTAAAACTACCTGATTATATGTCAGATATTGTTACTAATGGTATTCAATATGGCGGCATAGAAGATAGTGTTCCTCTAATCATTAGAGAAAAAGAACTTAATAAAGTTTTCTTGTTTGTAAGTGATGAAGAGAAACAAATGATTTATGATAGCTATTCTTTAATTGAAAAAGGAAAAGAAGTAAAAGTTGATAATCAATTGATCACTTTTAAAGAAAATGTATATGTTTTAAATGATGAAAATGATTTATCTTGTGAGGATATCTTTTCTAAATATCTTGCGTATGTTTCTTTAGCTGAAAGCGGTGGTGTTGATGATTCTACTTTTGAAGCTCTTGAAAAAGATAACAGTTTACTTGAAGAATATGCTTCCAGGTTTGAAGAATATGCCTCGGGTTTAAGCGATAACTTAAGCAGTGTTTCAAAGGTTTACATCCAAAGCGAATATAAACAAATAGGTATGGATGTAGAAGTAGTTCAAAGTAATTACATCTTACATGAAGGAATAATGATGCTTATAGTAGCGGCAATAAGTGTTGTGGCTCAATTGTTGTCTACTTATCTAGCTACTAAGATTGCCACTGATGTAGCTTATCGAATGAGAAAGGATGTCTTTAATAAAGTAGAGTCTTTCTCAAGCGAAGAGTTTTCAAAGTTTTCTACTTCTTCGCTTATTACACGTACCACAAATGATATAACGCAGGTTCAACAATTAACGCAAATGTCACTTAGAATGATGTTGATGGCTCCAATCATGGGACTAACATCAATCTTTAAGGTAATGAGATATCCTGATATGTTGTGGATTCTTGTGGTGGCTATTAGCATTATTGCCTTATGCATGATTATCTTATTAATTTTTGCACTTCCTCGTTTTAAGAAGATGCAAACTTTAATTGATAAGCTAAATAATGTCATGAGAGAACTATTGGATGGTTTACTTGTTATTAGAGCTTTTAATTCTGAGAAACATGAGGAAAAGCGTTTTGATAATTCTAATAGAGAACTATACAACAATGACTGGCATGTTAATCGTACGCTAATTTCTATTATGCCAATTATGACACTAACAATGAATTTGCTTACAATTGGTATCTTATGGTTTGGAGCTAAATTAATTGATGTTGATTTGATGTCGGTTGGTGATATGATGGCCTTTGTCCAATATGCGATGCATGTTGTTATGAGCTTTATGTTCTTGGCTATGATTTGGACAATGGTCCCAAGATCCTTAGTATCTTTGGGAAGAATTAGCGAAGTCTTAAATACTGAAAACACTATTCTTGATAAAGAGGAAACAGTTGTTGTTCCAAGCAGTGGCTCAATTAAATTTAATGATGTAAGTTTTAAATATCCTGGTGCTGAAGAATATGTTTTAGACCATATTAGTTTTGAGGCTAAGCCAAGTGAAACATTAGCTATTATCGGCTCTACTGGGTCTGGTAAGAGTAGTGTTGTAAAACTTATTCCAAGATTATTTGATGTAAGTAGTGGTTCTATTACTTATGGCGATATTGATATTCGTGACTTTAGTCAAAAAGAGCTTAGAGATCATATTGGCTATGTAAGTCAAAGAGCTATTTTGTTTAAGGGAACAATCAAGTCAAATATTGAGTTTGGTAAAGAAGTTGATGATAAATTTTTAAATGAGGCTATTGATATTGCTCAAGCTAGAGAAATCTTAAATGAAAAAGAAGAGGGCTTAAACGAGCCTATTACTCAAGGTGGTACTAATGTTTCTGGTGGACAGAAACAAAGACTTTCTATTGCTCGTGCTTTAGCTAAGAAGGGTGCTAATATTTATATTTTTGATGATTCATTTAGTGCCCTTGATTATAAAACTGATAAAAAGCTTAGAAATGATTTAGCTAAGCTTGTATCTGAAAGAAAGGCTACCGTTCTTATTGTTGCCCAAAGAATTTCAACTATTAAGAATGCAGATAAGATTATCGTTCTTGATGAGGGAAAGATTGTTGGAATGGGCAAGCATGAGGAACTATTAAATAATTGTGAAGTTTATAAGGAAATTGCTTATTCACAACTTTCAAAGGAGGAACTAGAAAATGCCGCCTAGAAAAATGAATATGAAGAATGAGAAGGCTAAAAACTTCAAGGGTACAATGAAACAACTTCTAAGCTATCTTAAGGATTATCATCTTAGAATTGCGATTGTACTAGTTTTAGTTGTTTGTTCGACAATTATAAATGTTGTTGGTCCAAAGATATCTGGCCAAATTACTACCAAAATTTATGAGGGAATTGTTAGCAAGTATTCTCTTGGTACTGGTATTGATTTTGATGGAATTTTAAGGATAGTTATAACAATGATTATCTTATATGCCAGTGGTGCTTTAATTAACTATATTTCTAATTTAATCATGACTAAGACTAGCGTTGATTTAACATATAGGCTTAGAAATGATATAGCTTGTAAGATTAATAAACTACCATTAAAGTTTTTTGATAAGCATAGTCATGGTGAAGTGTTATCTAGAGTCACAAATGATGTTGATACAATCGCTAATAATTTAAGCAATACCGTTACTCAAATATTGTCTAGTGTAGTAAGTGTTATTGGCGTACTTTATATGATGTTTTCAATATCCTTTAAGCTTACAATTATTGCCTTATTTGTATTGCCTTTAAGTGCTATAGCCGCATCATTTATTGTTAAGCACTCACAAAAGTATTTCTATAAACAACAAGCTTCTTTAGGTGAAGCTAATGGCTTGATTGAAGAAATGTATTCAGGGCATTTAATTGTAAAGGCTTATAACTATGAAGATAAGTCGATTAAGGATTTTGATGAAATAAATAAGAATCTTAAACAAAGTGCTCATAAGTCACAGTTTTATTCAGCTATTATGATGCCAGTTACCGGTTTTATTGGAAACCTTATTTATGTGGTTATTTGTTTGCTTGGTGGATATGAAGCAATTAGAGGAAATATTACTATTGGCGATATTCAAGCTTTAATCACTTATGTTCGTAATTTAAATCAGCCTATTTCACAAGCATCACAGCTACTAAGTAATATTCAATCAATGGCTGCTGCTAGTGAGCGTATCTTTGAAATCTTAAATGAAACCGAAGAGGTTGAAGATTGTGCTAATCCTGTTTCGATTTATGATGAAAATGGTAATTTAACAATTAAAGGGAATGTTTCTTTTGAAAATGTTAGATTTGGCTATGATGAAGATAAAATTGTTATTAAAGATTTTTCAATGTACGTTAAACCTGGCCAAAATGTTGCCATTGTTGGTCCTACAGGAGCTGGCAAAACTACTTTGGTTAAACTGTTAATGAGATTTTATGAATTAAATGGTGGTGCTATTTATGTTGATGGACATAATATCAACGACTATAAAAGAAGCGATTTAAGATCTTTGTTTGGCATGGTTCTTCAAGATACTTGGTTATATAGTGGTTCAATTAAAGACAATATCAAGTATGGAAAGATTGATGCTAGTGATGAAGAAGTATATAGGGCTTGTAAGATGGCTCATGTTGACCATTTCATTAAGACTTTAGAAAAGGGCTATGATACTGAGATTTCCGATGAGACAAGTGGCATTTCTCAAGGACAGAAGCAACTACTTACAATTGCTCGTGCTTTCTTGAAGGATCCTAAGATTTTAATTCTTGATGAAGCTACTTCTTCTGTTGATACACGTACTGAGCAATTAATCCAAGAAGCTATGGAAAAACTTATGGAAAATAGAACTTCATTTGTCATTGCCCATAGACTTAGTACAATCAAGAATGCTGATATCATTATTGTTTTAGATAAGGGCGATGTGGTTGAAGTTGGAAATCATAATGAGCTATTAGCTAAGAAAGGTTTCTACTATAATTTGTATAATTCTCAGTTTGAAGAATAAAAATGAAAGCGCTTTACATAATTTTTGTTTATAATTAAGACAAGGAGAAAGTTATGTATACTAAGACAGAGAAAGCTGAATTTGGATTTGGTACCATCAATGATGATTATTTATTAGCTGGAGTTTCGGAATTCGAACACGCTAATGGAACTCTTGTAAAGAAGGTTTCGTTTGTGACATATGTTAATCCTGAGACTACTGCTAAGCTTTATGAATATAAAGGTGCCTTATATGAATTTAAGGAACTTAATCTAGAGTATTTAAAAGATTACTATAGTGTAGGATAAAAAGTTGCGATGCAACTTTTTATTTTTTTTAAAGTAGTGTAAAATTCTTCTTGGACTTGTTCCCGTCAGTAGCGGCTACCTGACGTAAAACTAAAATAAGGAGATTATAAATGAAAAAAACAAATACGCTTACTATTGTGCGTACAGCTATGATTGCAGCTGTATATACAGTAGTGTCACTAGTGCTCGCCCCATTTTCTTACGGAAATATCCAAGTAAGAATTGCAGAAGCACTGACTATGTTGCCTTTGATCTATAAGCCATCAATATATGGTGTAACACTTGGCTGTTTCCTTACTAATTTGTTAGGAGCTTTCATGGGTGTTAATCCAACTGGGTTTATTGATGCGATTGTGGGCACATTGGCTACTTTCTTGGCAGCTATGTGTACATTCAGGCTTAAAGATAAGCTTGTAGGGAAAATACCTGCACTTAGCATTTTGATGCCAGTAATCTTCAACTTCTTTTTTGTAGGAGCTGAACTGGCGATAATGTATTTTGATGGAAACTTCATACTTGGGCTTCTAATCATGGGTGGTGAAGTAGCGATAGGTGAGCTTATTTCGGTAATAATTGGTTATTTGTTACTAAAGCCAATTGAAAAAACTAATATATTTAAACAATAAAAAATAAGAGAATTCTAGTAGCCCTGAATTCTCTTTTTATATATCAAGTTTTCTAACAATTAAAAATCGTAATTCATTTTTAGTCTAAACCATTAATTTTCGTAATTCAAGGCACAAAACTTCCAAAACTAGTTAAAAAAACATAGTTTTGAAAGAAATGCCTTTATTGAAATATATAATTTATTTAGAGGTGGAACATGAATACTAAAGATAAGATTAAAAAATACAAAGAATACAAAGATAAAGTTAATGCGTATGACTTACTATTAAATACTGCTAACTTTGATAGAGAGACTATTGCTCCAGTTAAGGGCAATAGTTATCGAAACAAGATGCTTAATATAATGAGCGGTGAAGCATATGATGTGGAAACTGATCCTGAAATAATTAGTATCGTTGATGATTTAAGTAAAGAGGACCTTGGCGAAGTATTAAATAGGGATGTTTATTTGACTAAGAAGAGTCTTGAGAATGTTTCTAAATTTTCTAAAGAAGAAATCATGAAGTTTGATATGGCTTATGCGAATTCTTTTGATGCTTGGCTTAAGGCAAAAAGTGAAAATGATTATTCTCTTTTTAAAGATAATTTAAATGAAGTGATTGAAATTTCTAAGTTTAAGGCTAAGCGAAGAAATCCTAGTGCTATTCCATATAATGTTTTACTTGATGATTTTGAGGAAGGAATGACAATTCAAAAATATGATGAGTTTTTTGATTTAATCAAGAAAGAACTTATTCCTTTAATTAAACAGGTTAGTAAGAAGAAAGATTATATTGATGATTCTTTCTTATATAAATATTATCCAAGAGAGAAACAAATCATGTTTAATGAAGAACTAAAGAAATATATTAAGTTTGATTGCTCTTGGGGATATTTAGGAGAGAGCGAGCATCCTTTTACTAGTGGTTTTAGTAAAAATGATGTGCGTATTACTACTAATTATGATGAACATAATATAGCTTCTAATATTTTTAGTGTAATTCATGAGACGGGGCATGCCCACTATGAACATAATGTTGATAGTAAGTATGAGGGCACTAATATTAGAAAATATATTTCTAGTGGTATGCATGAATCTCAATCACGTTTCTTAGAAAACTATATAGGTCGAAGAAAGAGTTTTTGGGTTAATCTTTATCCAAAACTACAAGAATTATTTAAAGAGAATTTAGAGAATGTTTCTTTAGACGATTTTGTAAGAGCTATTAATGTTTCTAAACCTTCTTTAATTAGAACAGAAGCTGATGAGCTTACTTATCCTATTCATATTTTAATTAGATATGAGATTGAAAAGGGAATCTTTGATGGCTCTATTGATAGTAAGGATTTAGCTAATATTTGGAATAAGAAATATAAAGAATATCTAGGTGTTGATGTTAAGAATGATAGAGATGGTATCTTGCAAGATATTCATTGGTCTAGTGCTTCATTTGGTTATTTCCCAACTTATGCTTTAGGTAGTGCCTTTGGCGCTCAAATATTTGATAGTATGAAAAAAGATATTGATGTGGATGATTTGTTAGAACACAATAAGTTTTCTGCGATAATTAAATATCTAAAAGATAATGTTCAATACGATGGCGCTTTGCATGATTATGAATATATTTTAAAAAGAGCTACAGGCAAGAAATTTGATCCAAAGTATTACATTGATTATTTAAAGAAAAAATACTCTAATTTATATAATTTATAATAAAATAATGGTGATAAATGGAGGAATTATAATGTTTAAACTTATCAAAGCTAAAGACTATGATGATATGTCTAAAAAGGCCGCTAATATCATAGCTTCTACTCTAGTTCTAAAAAATAATGCGGTTTTAGGATTAGCTACTGGTTCTACACCTATTGGTACTTATAAGAATCTTGTTAAGATGTATGAAGATGGTGATATTGATTTCTCTAGTGTTAAGACTGTTAACCTAGATGAATATGTAGGACTTGATGGAAGTCATGATCAAAGTTATCGTTATTTCATGAATACTAATTTGTTTGATCATGTGAATATTGATAAAGCTAATACTAATGTGCCAAACGGTAATAATAGCGATGCTGAAAAGGAATGTGTAAGATACCATGATGTAATTGAAAGCATGGGTGGCGTTGATCTTCAACTTCTTGGTATTGGTAATAATGGCCATATTGGTTTTAATGAGCCATGTGATAAGTTTATTTTAAATACACATAAAGTTACTCTAACTCAAAGTACGATTGAGGCTAATAGTAGACTATTTAATTCCATTGATGAAGTGCCGAAGTATGCTTATACAATGGGAATTGGTGAAATCATGAGTGCTAAAACAGTTTTAATTCTTGCCAGTGGCAAGGCTAAGGCTCCAATAATTAAGGAATTATTGGAAGGTGAAGTTAATCCCAATGTTCCTGCTTCTATCTTAAAAGTTCATCCAAATTGCATCTTAATAGCGGATGAAGAAGCACTTAGCGCATAACTTAAAGTAAATATAAAAGCGTCCTTCTAAAGTTGTGTAAACTCAAGTGGACGCTTTTTGTATGCTTTTATTCTACAATTGTTTTTAATCCCTCTATTTCAGAATTTACTGTATCTTTGAAATAGCTCAATTGTTTTTACCTTTCTTCTTTATAGATAGCTAATTCTTTGGAATAGTCATCATCTTCCTTTGTTAGAAGAGACTTAGTAGCGCTTCCTGTATGAGCGAATATATAGCCTTTATTGTTGCCCCACCATCTATTAGAATCGATACTATTATCAGCGTGCGCATCAATACTTTGGGCAGCTTCATCCGGTCGTCCGTGTAGCCTTAGTTATTACTAGCGGTCAATTCTTGCACAGAAAATGTACAGTGCGATTATAAATGGAATGTGATGACATTGTAACGCTTTTAAAGCATAAATAAAAAAGGACTTTTGTCCTTTTGTGTATTTCTTGGCGCAGTGGGTGGGATTTGAAC
>CAVDDT010000002.1:0-16775 GCA_963607765.1 Paratractidigestivibacter sp.
AACAACGAATATAAGGCGGTGTTTGAGTTTGAGTCCTGTGTAAATTTTGCTAGTAATAAAGCAGGTATGATTGTTGAAGGTATCCGTTATAAGTTTGAGTCCTGTGTAAATTTTGCTAGTAATAAAGCGATTTTAAAAACAGCAGAGAGATGTTGCTATTACAAAATTAATATAGATTGATAATAAAGTTCCTAGCACAGGCGCACTAAGTATACATTTCCACTTTGAAAGTGGTTTTTATTTTGCTTTATTGCTATAAGCCAATTCCATTCCAAGTAATTGTTTCTTATTGTTTGTATCCGCTCTAGACAACGAATCATCTTGTTCAACTACTCTATGACATGGAATGATGATACATATAGGGTTTGAGTTTAAGATATCTTTTATATCTTTAATAGTTACATCATTTATTCCTTTTGCAGCTAATAATTCTTTAATGTCATAATAGGATATTACTTTGCCATAGGATATCTTGGATACAATATCTAATACTTCTTTTTCAGTTTGACTTACATTCAATTTATAGGAAATAGAAAAGGAAGTTAGTTCTCCTTTAAAGTAAGCATCTAATTGTGTGGACAATGATTTAAATACTTGTAGATTAATTTGATTGCTATGTGGCTTGTTTTTGGTGAAATAAATAGAAGTTATTGTTATTCCATCTGTCTTAAAAACTAGGTTATCAAAATTAGATGGAGTTAAGTAATAATATGTAAAATCATCTGCGTCTAATAGATATTTATAGGCTTTTGGTTTACTGATACCGATTTTAATAAAGTAAACAGCTATTCCAATTATTAATAACGTGGAACCAATTCCTACAAACATATAGTTTTCATATAGAATGATGATCGGAATTATTGATAAGACGCATAATAAGATTCCGATTATTAAATATATTCTTGATTTAGCTTGTTCATTTTTATATTCGATTCTAATGTTTTCTTTTTCTTCTTTTGAAAGAACTTTTAAGAAGAATGTTTCATTCATAAATGCTCTTTTAGGAAATACTGTTAGTATTAGTCCAGCTATCAATAACAAGAATTGTATAAATAATAAAAGACTGTTTACAAAGCGTAGATATAGTAGGGATGCGGCAAAGAATGATAATGATATAGCAAATATTACTAGCATCATTCCTAGTGCTATTTGTTTATCTCTTGTATATCTAGCTTCAATATATTCTTTCATTCCTTAATTATAATATAAGAATATGGTTAGCAAGGGCTAACTAAGATACTTATGTTGGCATTTATTATTTGTGTGATGTTTACACTTATTGCGACAAGTGCAGTGGATAGAGTTATGAATAATTTGGGGTTTGCTAAGCTCATTATCCTGAGCCTATTATTGAAAGGCTTATACAATAAGGCAGGGTAAGTGGCCATCTATTATTATCTTGGGCATCATTGTTGGTTTAATTGTTAGACACGCTAATGGATGCAAAAGTTTTGCGGATGGATTTTTAACTTCTTATTTAATTTGGACGATAGTGGATTGGTATGATACTTTAGCGCTTGATTGTTTATGGTTTTGCCATAGTAAGAAATGCATAATACTAAAAACTAAGGATTTAAAGGATGCATATCAGATTATTGGTTCCATATTAAGGGTTCTTGTGTAGAAAAGCTTGTAGGATTGCCATCTTGTTTGATTGCGGGGATTGTAACTTTGCTTATTAAATAATTGGTGCACCAGACAAGATTTGAACTTGCACGATATAATCACACGCCCCTCAAGCGTGCGCGTCTACCAAATTCCGCCACTGGTGCATGTCTATATTATAAATTAATTCTATGTAAGCGTTTATTTTTTAAAAAGGTCTTTTAAATTTTTTTTAAAGTGTTATTATACATACATAAACGTCGTATAATCCCTTTAATATGGTAGGGGAGTTTCTACATCGTCACCGTAAATGATGATACTATGACAGGTGCTCTTTAAGAGTTAATTAACCTGTCTTAAACGATGTTAATTAACTTGAAAGGAGTTTTTTTATTCCCTTGAAACTATTAGAAGAAAGAATTATTTCAGATGGTATCATTTTAGGTGGAGACATTTTAAAGATTGATAATTTTTTAAATCATCAAATGGATGTTGCCTTACTTGATGAAATGGGCAAAGAGTTTAAAAGAATCTTTCAAGATGCACAAATCAATAAGATATTGACTATTGAGTCAAGTGGTATTGGCATTGCGGTAGCTGCTGCAAGATATTTTGATAATTGTCCAGTAGTGTTTGCGAAAAAAGGAAAGTCTGCAAATATTGGTGGCGAAGTATTTGAATGTGTTGAAAGAAGCTATACTCGTGGTGTTGAATACCATGTACAAGTCTCTAAGAAATACTTGTCTAGTGAAGATAGAGTATTGATAGTAGACGATTTTTTAGCTATGGGTGAAGCCTTAAATGCGCTAATTAATATTTGTGATCAAGCAGGTGCAACTGTAGAGGGTTGTGGCGTTGCTGTTACAAAGTCTTATCAAGATGGTGAAAAGCGTATTAAAGATAAGGGTATTAGAGTAGAGTCTTTAGCTAGAATCAAGTCTATGCATGATGGTCTTATTGAATTTTGTGACTAGTTTGGTTAATACAAGGAAACTTGTTTAACAATATAAAGGGAGAGAAAAATGAAAAAATTACTTGGTCTTTTATTAGTTTTACTAATGAGCGTGTCTCTTGTTGCTTGTTCTTCTAATGATAGTGAAGATAGCTCAAGCGATTCTGATTCTTCTGAAGAAACTTCTTCAGTTAAGATTGGTGCAATTATCCTTGGCGATGAAAACGAAGGATATAGTTATGCACATATTGCTGGTATCAAGGCTGCCGCTGCTGCACTTGGCATTGATGAGAGCAATATTATTTGGAAATACAATATCGGTGAAACTCAAGATGTATATGATGCTGCTGTAGACTGCATTGAAAATGGTGCTTCTTTAGTTTTATCTAATTCATATGGTCAACAAACATATATGCAACAAGTTGCTAGTGAATATCCTGAAGTAACTATTATCGCTGTTACTGGTGATACTGCTGCTATTTCTGGTTTAAGCAACTTCCACAATGCTTTCAACAAAGTATTTGAATCAAGATATGTTTCAGGTGTTGTTGCTGGCTTAAAGCTACAAGAACTTGAAAACAATGGCGAGCTTGTTGAAGCTAACTACAATGAAGATGGTGAAGTTAAGATTGGTTATGTTGGTGCTTATCCTTATTCAGAAGTTGTATCTGGTTTTACTGCTTTCTATTTAGGTGTTAAATCAGTTTATGAAAACGTTCATATGTATGTTGAATATACAAACTCTTGGTCAGATCTTACTGCTGAGGGAACTGTTGCTGATGATTTAATGTCACAAGGTTGTGTAATTATTTCTCAACATGCTGATACTACTGGTGCTCCAAGTACTGTACAAAGCAATAATGATTCTAACAAGTATGGCTTTAATGCTTATTCAGTTGGCTACAACATTTCAATGTTAGATGTTGCTCCAACTGCTGCATTAACTAGTGCTAGTGCTAATTGGGAAGTATTCTATGAATATGCATTCTCTTGCCTATTAAATGGTACTGAAATGTCTACTGATTGGGCTGAGGGTTATGAAACTGGTGCTGTAGCTATTACTGAACTTGGTGAAAGTTGTGCTGAGGGTACTGCTGATAAGGTTGCTGAAGTTGAAGCTGCTTTAGCTGATGGTAGTTTAAATGTATTTGATGTTTCTACATTCACTTATGATGGTGTAAATCCAACTAGTATGTTAGGTGATGTTGATGCTGACTTTACTCCTGAAACAGAGTGCGTAAGTGATGGTTACTTCCATGAATCAGAATTCAGAAGTGCTCCTTATTTCCCTAATGCTACTTTAATTGATGGTATTACTGCTGTTTCTGAATAATTAAAAAACTAATATTTAAGCTACAGGACTAGTTCCTGTAGCTTTCTTAATTTTTGGAGGGTACATGGAAAACGCTATTGAAATGGTGAATATCACTAAGAGATTTGGTGATAAGGTTGTGGCAAACAAAAATGTCACAATGAATATCAGGCACAAAGAAATACTTTCTTTGCTAGGTGAGAATGGTTCTGGTAAAACAACGTTAATGAACATGCTTGCAGGAATCTATTATCCTGATGAGGGACAAATTTTTCATGATGGTAAAGAGGTTAGTATTACTTCTCCTAGTGATGCGTATCATTTAGGCATTGGCATGGTGCATCAACACTTTAAATTAATTGATGTTTTTACTGCCTTAGAAAATATCTTACTTGGTTTACCAGGAAGTGAAAATGCTAAGGATGTTAGAAACAAGGTTGAGGAAATTTGCAATAAGTATGGCTTTGAATTAGATCTTGATGAGAAGGTCTATAATATGTCAGTTTCAAGAAAACAAACTCTTGAGATTGTTAAGACTTTATATAGGGGCGCTGAAATATTAATTCTAGATGAGCCTACAGCTGTGCTTACTCCTCAAGAGACTAAGAAGCTTTTTAATGTCATTAAGAATATGAGAGAAGATGGCAAGGCTGTTGTTATTATCACTCATAAGTTAAATGAAGTATTAGAGGTTTCTGATAGAGTTACTATTTTAAGAAAAGGCGAATATGTAGGTACTATCGATACCAAGGATGCCAATGAACAAATTTTAACTGAGATGATGGTTGGCCAAAAGGTTACTCTTAATATTAATAGAGACTTAGTTGAAAATAAGGAAAAAAGGCTTGAGGTTAAAAACTTATCTGTTACTAATAGTGATGGAAAACTTGTGGTTGATAATGCGACTTTTGATTTATATTCAGGTGAAATACTTGGTATTGCTGGTATTTCAGGATGTGGCCAAAAAGAGCTTCTAGAGGCTATTATGGGTCTTCAAAAGGCAAATGAGAATTCTTCTGTAACTTATTATTCTACTGCCCATGGTACTCATGAACTTATTGGTTTATCAACTGAAAAAATCAGAGCCTTTGGTTTGCATTTAGCTTTTGTGCCAGAAGATAGACTTGGCATGGGCCTTGTTGGTAATATGGGCATGACTGATAATGTTTTATTAAAAAGATATAAGAAGGGTTCTGGCCCTTTCCTTCATACTAAAAAGCCTCAAGAGATGGCTGAAAAGATTAAGGAGGAACTTGATGTTAAGACTCCTTCCCTTGAGTATCCACTTAGAAAATTATCTGGTGGCAATATTCAAAAGGTATTGGTTGGAAGAGAAGTGGCTGCTAAACCTACTGTTCTTATGACTGCCTATGCAGTAAGAGGACTTGATATTAATACTTCCTATACTATTTACAATCTTTTAAATGATGAGAAGAAAAAAGGCGTTGCGGTCATTTATGTAGGTGAGGACCTAGATGTTTTAATGGCCTTGTCTGATCGAATTCTTGTTATGTGTGATGGACATGTTAATGGCATACTTGATGCTCGTACTTGCAGTAAGGAAGAGCTTGGTTATTTAATGACTAACTTAAAGGAGGCATAATGGAAAAGGTAAAAGAACCTAAATTTACGGTTACTAAAAAAGACAATATTTCTTTATCTAAGAAAGCGTTGATTAAGGCTATTGCGATAATATTATCTTTATTTGTTAGTGCCTTATTCTTGTATTTTGTTACTAAGCTTGATCCAATTTCAGTGTATGTTTCAATGTTTAAAGGTGCTTTTGGAAGCTCTAGAAGAGCTTGGATTACGATAAGAGATACTGTTTTCTTATTGCTTGTTGCGGTATCTTTAACTCCCGCTTTTAAAATGCGATTCTGGAACTGTGGTGCAGAGGGACAGGTATTGATTGGTGGTTTATCAACTGCAGCATTAATGATTTACTATGGTGATAGTATTTCTACCCCATTGTTGCTTCTTATTATGTTGGTTGTTTCATTTGTGTGTGGTGCTTTATGGAGCTTTTTGCCAGCTTACTTTAAGGCTAAATATAACACTAATGAAACATTATTTACTTTAATGATGAATTATGTCGCAATCCAACTTGTAGAATTCTTTGTTGATTTTTGGGATAAGAAACAATCTCATTCGGTTGGAATTATTAATATGAATACTAATGGTGGATGGTTCTTTTCAATCGGCGGCAAACAATATTTGTTAAATGTAATTATCGTACTTGTTATTTCTATAATTGTTTATATTTATTTAAAATATTCTAAACATGGCTTTGAACTTTCGGTAGTCGGAGAAAGTGAGGCAACTGCCGAATATGCTGGTATTAATGTTAAAAAGACAATCATCAGAACAGTATTGATGTCTGGCGGCATTGCCGGAGTTGCTGGTTTTGTTGAAGTTGCTGGTATGTCTCATACCATCTCTAAACAAACAGCTGGAGGTAGAGGCTTTACAGCTATTATTGTATGTTGGCTAGCTAAGTTTAATGTTATTTCAATGGCTTTTATCTCACTTCTTATTGTCTTTCTTGATAAAGGTGCAAGCCAAATTGCCAGTGACTTTGGACTAAATGAATATGCTTCTAGTATTATTACTGGCATTATCTTGTTCTTTATTTTAGGAAGCGAGTTCTTCATTAATTATCAAGTTAATTATCACAAAAACAAGGAGGTTAAACATGACTAGTGCACAAGTTATTTCTTGGGTTGTATCAGCTATCACATTTGGTACTGTTATTATGTTTGGCTGCATTGGTGAGACCATCAATCAAAAGGCCGGTAATTTAAATCTAGGTGTTCCTGGAATAATGCAGCTAGGTGGCATTGGGTCTTTGACTGGAGCCTTTATCTATGAAAATTCATGTGCTAACCCAAGTGGTGTTGTAGGCATGATTTGTGCTCTTGCTGGTGCACTTATCGCAAGTGGTTTGGCTAGTATCTTGTATAGTTTTTTAACTGTAACATTAAAAGCTAATCAAAATGTTACAGGTCTTACAATCACAATTTTTGGAACTGGTATTGCTAATTTCTTTGGTGGTAGTATGATGAAACTATCTGGTGGTGTCGGTTCTATTTCGGTAGCTACTACATCTAGTGTCTTTAAGCTTCATCTTCCATTTATTTCAGGTAAATTGGGCGTGTTTGGATCTCTTTTCCTAAATTATGGTTGGATGACTTATTTCTGTTTAGTATTAGCTTTTATTGTAAATTATTTTCTTACTTCAACTAGAACTGGATTAAATCTAAGGGCTGTGGGTGAAAATCCCGCTACTGCTGATGCAGCTGGCATTAATGTAACTAAGTATAAATATTTGGCTTCTCTTATTGGTGGATGTTTATGTGGCTTGGGCGGACTTTTCTATGTAATGGATTATATTGGCGGTACTTGGGCTAATGATAATACTATTGAGGCATTAGGCTGGCTTGCGGTAGCACTTGTTATATTCACAAGTTGGAAGCCAAAGAATGCGACATGGGGTGCTTATTTATTTGGACTTTGTTATTGGGCATATATTTATATCCCATCTGAGATATCTAAGGCTCTTGCTTCAGTATTAAAGGTTGAAAGAGTAACTTATCTACAAAACTTGTATAAGATGCTTCCTTATATTGTCACAATTGTCGTGCTTTGTGTGGTGTCAGCTAAAAAGAAAAAGGAGAATGGTGCTCCTTCTAGTCTTGGACAATCTTATTTTAGAGAAGATAGATAATAAATAGAGAGCTAAATTAGCTCTCTATTTTCGTATACAATCATTTCTTTATCGCATTTTTTGATGGCTTCTTTTTGGCCTTGGATTGCGGATTTGGCGTACCAATAATCAGCGGTATATTTATCTTTCACAGTTCCAATACCGCGTTCATAAAAATATCCGAGATTATATTCACCGTCTTTATCACCACTATATGCAGCTTTCTTAGTGAAATAAAATGCTTTATCGTAATCTATTTCACATCCTATTCCATATAGATAAAAATATCCTACTTGGCATTGAGCTTGTGGGCAACCTTTACTTGCGAGTTTTAAGTGTTCTATAAAACATTTTCGATAGCGCTTAGGATTATAGTATTTTCTCATAAGCATATCGCATCTAATTTTTTCTTTAGTATAGTTCATGTCTATATATTAATACACTTTTACAAAAATTTTGGTAGAATAATTATACAAATTAAATATGGGGATGTCTTGGTTTCGACAGGTCTATGTTGGATTTGAATAGCAGTGGAGTAGTTACCTAATAACTAAATTAAAATATTCGGCAATAACGAATTAGCATTTGCTTAATCGGTTGAGCGACGTTAGCTCCCAAAGCAGCTTCTAATCTTAAAGCTTGTAGAGATTAGTCGTAAACACAGGCTAGGTGAAGAAAGTTAGCCTTATCTTTCAAGCCGAAAACCGAAAAGGCGAATTCAATACTTGGTAGTTTAAGCCTTCTGTATTGTCTTATTCAAAGTTAAACTAAACTGTAGAAGTTCAAATGTGGGACTATTCTTGGACACGGGTTCAATTCCCGTCATCTCCACCAAAAGTTATCTAAGCCCTTAAAATAGGGCTTTTTTTAATTTTGATGTTGAAAAGAGTGAGGATTTCTAGATTCAATAATTTACAAATCACCGAATAAAATGCTCACAAATCACCGAACAGAAAACCAACAAATCACCGAATAAAATGTTCACAAATCACCGAAAAATGTCCTGTTAGGTTAAAGATGATGATATACTTTTTATAGGTGGTAATGGCAAATGAAAGAATATAAAAGCAGGATGGTTGATGAAATATTAAAAGATAAGTTGGAAGCTAAAAGTGCAGTTCTTATAGAAGGGCCAAAATGGTGTGGTAAAACAACAACAGCATTGCAAGTAGCAAAAAGTGTTATTCGTATAGATGAGCCTGGTAAGATGAATGAAAACATTCAGCTTTCCCAAATTGATCCAAGTTTGTTATTACAGGGTGCTACGCCTAGACTTATCGATGAGTGGCAAATTGCTCCAAAGATATGGGATGCAGTAAGATATGAAGCAGACAACAGAAATGATTTAGGACAATTTATCTTAACGGGTTCTGCAGTTCCGATTGAGACAAAAGAAATTGCACATTCTGGAGCAGGCAGATTCACATGGCTTACAATGAGAACAATGTCTTTGTATGAATCACAAGATTCATCTGGAGAAGTTAGTTTAAAAGATTTATTTGAAACACCGGATAAAATTAGAGGAATTTCTAATGCGGATATAAATAAGATAGCTTATTTAATATGTAGAGGCGGCTGGCCTAGAACTATCGGAATGAAAGAAAAGATAGCTTTGATGCAAGCGTTTGATTATTATGATGCTGTTGTGCGCTCAGATATAAATAGGGCAGATAATGTTGAAAAAAATCCTGAAAGAGTTAAAAGGTTGATGAAATCTTTGGCTAGACATCAAGGACAACAGGTAGCGATTGCGGCAATCAAGGCTGATATGATTGCAAATGACATTGATACTTTAGATGAGGATACAATCTCATCATACATAAATGCTTTAAAAAAGATATTCGTTGTGGAGGACATGCCTGCTTGGAATCCAAACTTAAGATCAAAAACTGCAATTCGTTCTTCTGATACAAGATACTATACAGATGCATCCATTGCTACCGCAGCATTGGGCGCGGGACCACAGGACTTGATACAAGATTTAAATACATTAGGTTTGTTGTTTGAAACGATGTGTGTGAGAGATTTGCGAGTGTATGCCGAAAAACTAAATGGTTCTGTATATCACTATAGAGATGCTTCAGGTCTTGAATGTGATACTGTTGTTCACTTAAGAAATGGCCACTATGGTTTGGCTGAAATAAAACTTGGCGGTGAGAAATTAATTGAAGAGGGAGTTGTAAATCTTAAAACATTAAGAGATAAGATAGATACAACAAAAATGCCTAATCCATCTTTCATGATGATAATAGTTGGTGTTGGAAACTATGCTTATAGAAGAGAAGATGGCATTTATATTGTGCCAATTACTTGCTTAAAAGATTAAACTAGCCTACAAAGAATCAATAAAAAAGTACTACCTATTATCTGAATAATGTGCAGTACTTTATTTCGGTATATCCTTTTGCTGAATAACTTTCGATAGCGTCATCTAATTCTAATTCTTTAAATGAGCCTAGAAAATTAATTATTCCAGCAGGAGATGTACCATACAAATGAAACTTCATATATCTTTCTCCTCACTTGCATTATAGAGAAAAGCAATTTGATTTCAAAGTAAAATGCCTATTCTTTTACATGCTTTTACCGATGTTTTACATTAAGCAAGGCTAATGCTAAGTTTTGTAAAGATGATTAAAAATTAGAGAATATATCATTCTGGCTTCTAGTTCTTAATTATTCATCATTAAAAAGTGTGATTGTTGTCATATTGCTGAATGATATAATTTTAATAACTATACATAGGAGGAATGTTTATGGGCTTAATTAAAGCGGCAGTTGGTGCTGTTAGTGGCACTTTATCTGATACTTGGAAGGATTATTTTGTATGTGATTCTTTACCTAATGAAGTTCTTATGATTAAGGGTACTAAAAAGGGAGCTTCTCTTTTTGGAAATAATGATGTGATCACTAATGGATCTGGCATTGTTGTTGCTGATGGACAATGTGCATTAATTGTTGATGATGGTACGGTTGTTGAAGTTGCAAACGAACCAGGCAATTATACTTTTAATACTGATAAATCACCTAGTATTTTTGATGGCGGATTAAGTGGATTGAAGGCAACTTTCCAAACAATGGTTGAAAGATTTACTTATGATGGCCAAGCCAATCATTCGCAAGTTGTTTATTATGTAAACACCAAAGAAATCATGGGCTATATGTATGGTACAGCTACTCCAGTTTCTTTTAGAGTAAAAGATGATAATGCAGGTTATGATTTAGATGTGGGATTAAGATGCAATGGTGAGTATTCAATAAAGATTACAAATCCAATTCTTTTCTATAAGAATGTGGCTGGCAATTGCACGCAATATAGAAAAGATGGTTTAGAAAATCAAATGCGCACTGAACTATTAACAGCTTTACAGCCTGCTTTAGCGGATTTGGGTAATAAGGGTGTTAATAGATATTCGGATATTCCAAGCCATACTATGGAACTAGTTGATTCATTAAATGAGCTATTATCTAAGAAGTGGTCTGATCTTCGTGGCATTTCTATTGTTTCATTTGGCATTAATTCAATTAGCCCAACCGATGAGGATAAAAAGAGGATTCAAAATCTTCAAGAAGGAGCTGCTTTAAGAAATCCTAATGCAGCTGCAGGTGCTCTAGCTGCCGCTCAAGCTCAGGCAATGAGAGATGCGGCTAATAATTCAGCTGGTGCTGTTAATGGTTTTATGGGTGTAAACATGGCTGGAACTAATAATATTTCTGGTTTATTTGAACAAGGTCAAACAGCTCAAACAGCATCTTCAGAAACTAAGAGTTTCTGTCCATATTGTGGTAAGCCAATTACTGTTGCTGGTGCAGCATTTTGTCCTAGTTGCGGCAAACAAATTGGCTAATGAGTGAAATTGTTTCTTATAAGTGCCCAAATTGTGGTGCCAGCATTCCGTTTAATGCCAATAGTGGAACACTAAAGTGTTCTCATTGTGGTACTGAATATGATGTTGAAACACTTAAGGATTTAATGAATGAAGAAAATGTTGGTGAAGATAATGTAACATTTTCTTCAAGCACTACTGAAAAAGTAACAATTGATGACAAAGTTACTTATACTTGTTCAGCGTGTGGTGGACAAGTAGTTGGCGATAAAAATATGTCAGCTAGTGTTTGCCCATATTGTGGCAGTACTTTGATTGATTCTAGTCAATTTGATGGCATTTTAAAACCGGAGGTTGTTGTTCCATTTGCTTTAGATATTAATGCCGCAAAAGATAGATACAGTGAGTTTTTAAAAGGCAAATGGGCTCTTCCAAATGACTTTAAAATAAATAATATAATTGAGAAAATAAATGGCATGTATGTTCCATATTGGCTATTCGATGCCGACGTGAATGCTAAGGCTAGATTTAGAACGACAAGAGTAAATTCTTTTAGAAGTGGTGATTTTCAAATTACTGAAACAAGTCATTTCTTGGTATATAGAGATGGCAGTGCTGCTTTTAAAAATGTTCCTGTTGATGCATCTAGTAAATTAGATGATTCTCTAATGGATGCCTTAGAACCATTTGATTTTTCAAAAGGCGTTGATTTTAATAGCGCATATTTATCTGGCTATTTTGCAGATAAGTATGATGAAGATAAGGATACAACTTTTGCTAAGGCAAATAGTCGTATTAAAAATTCAATGTTTGGCATGCTTACAAGCAGTGTTGTAGGCTATAGCAGTGTGCTTATGGAAAATGGAAGCGTTAGTTATGATGATTCTAAAGCGAAGTATGCTTTGCTTCCGGTATACATTTTTTCTTGTAAATATGATGGGAAAGTATATAACTTTGCGATGAATGGCCAAACCGGTAAGTTTGCAGGTGATCTTCCAATGGACAAAAAGAAGGTTGCGCTTACTATCCTAATTGTGTTTGTTGCGGTATTTATTATTACGGCTTTGATTTACTATTTTACGGTGAAGTAATATGAAAAGATTAACGATATTATTTTGTACATTTCTAATTTGCATTTTTTCAGTTAGTGTTTTCGCAAACGATAATAAAGTAGTTGATGACTATGGAGTTTTTTCTTCATCAGAAATAGAAGAATTAGAAACTAAAGTAAAAGATGAAATAGACAAAGTTAATTTCGACATTGTTGTTTATTTTGCCAATGAAGATGGTGATATTACCTCGATTGCCAATGACTATTTTGATTATAACGATTATGGTTTTGATTATGATGATAATGGCATAATTCTTTGCGTAAATTATTATGACAGGGATTATACAATCACTACCAAGGGTATTGATACTATTACTTTATTTACGGATGATGCTTTAAATGATATTTATTCTGTTGTTACTCCTTACCTAAAAGATGGCGACAACTATAATGCAGTAGTTGCCTTTGTTGAAGGAATAGATTATGTGTATAAAAACCAAGATAGTTATTCATATCACTACTATTCTCCAGAAGAAAGCGAAGACTATAATTACGAACATTATACAAAGAGCAGTGAAACAAGGATTAAGGAAGCTTGTTTAGTTGGTGGTGGTGTTTCAGCTTGTGTTTCTCTTGTTGTTTTCTTGATTTTAAGAGGACAGCTAAAAACTCAGGGAATCAAACATGAAGCTTATCAATATATGAGCGATTCTAATTTGAATATATTTAGAAGTGGCGAAATATTCTTATATAAAACTCAAACACGTACTCGTATTCCAAGAAATGATGGGCCTTCTAATGGTGGGGGAAGCCATACACATTATTCTAGTTCTGGAGCTATTCATGGTGGAGGCGGATCGCATAGATTTTAGGTCGTACTTTAGTGCGGCTTTTTCTTTATTATGAAATTATCTTTTCAAACAAAAGTATGTAACTGTATATACATATTAGGCATAGCATTTATAGGCATCATAAATTATTTGGATATTGAAAAAAGTAGTCCATTTATTGTTTTTGTCTTGTTTATTTTTATAGATGCTTTATGGATAAGCCAAGTTAATCGAAGAATATTTCATAAGAAGGCAAAGACTTATATTATTTCTGTGGGCATTTTGGGAGCACTATTTGTTTTTTTAAAAACAGTTAGAATATTGTTTTTTAAAGATGGTTCTGACATATCGCGAATACTTTGGTACTTATATATCATTCCTCAGGTATATATGGTGTTAATGATTTTTATGTCTTCACTTTATATAGGAAAAGGCAGCTATTATAAGCTTAAGAAAAGATTTACGATTCTTTATGTTTTAGCTTTTTTGATATGCTTTAGTATTATTTCTAATGATTATCACCATTTGGCATTTACTTTTTCAAATGGTGATTATAAATATGGTGTTTTCTATTATATTTCAGTAATGTGGGTAATAATTCTTCTCTCGTTTGTTTCTATGCTAACAGTTAGGATGTTGGCTACAGATGATAATATTAAGAAAATTTGGATGCCATTTATTCCTCTTGTGATTGCGTTTGTTTATTTTCTATTGTTTTTGGTAAATAAAGAAAACACTTTTGCGCTTTGTTTTAAGACAGCAGACATTTTTCCTATTACATTTATGGCTTATATGGAAATTCTTATTCAAACAAGATTTCTTGTTAATAATGATAATTATTCTTTGCTTTGGAAAAACTCTAGTTTAGATAGTGGTATTTTTGATGAAAATTTTAATCTTTATTTTAAGACCTTGCATGGTAAGAAGATTAGTAAGGAGAATATGCTTGCTTCAATTCAAGATGATGTATTGCTTGATGATGGAAAGACTTTGGTTAGAGGTAGTCATTTGTCTATTGGCTATGTTTATTGGTGCAAGGATATGAGCGATATTAATAGGATTAATGAAGAATTATCTGAACTCATTGACATAGTTAATGATGAAAATAGTTTAATTGAAAACGAGAATCTTTTAAAAAAGAAGAAACAGACTATTGAGAGTAAGAAGAAACTCTATGATTATATTTCTAGTGATTTAAATTATGAACTGGTTAAGATTGAAAACATTTTGAATAGTTTGTCTTTAGATGAGACAGCTTTTGAAGATGAAATTAAGTTGGCTGGCGTTTATATGGCTTATATAAAAAGAAGAAGTAATCTATTACTGTTAAGTAAAAATAATAGAATTATTAGTAGCCTTGAGTTAGATTTAGCTATTAAAGAAAGTATTGAATATTTGGCTTTTTATGGCTTTATTGTATGTTTTATGCACAATGGAACTTGTAATATGAGCTGTGATAATGCTTTGGCTGTTTATAAATTTATCCAAGATGTTATTGAAAATGTTCTTCCTATAAAAGGGGCGATTATTGTTGATATCAAATACACTACCCATATTGAACTTAAGATTGAGATTAGCGCGAAAGATGTAGATATCAAGCTAATTCCAACTAAGTTTAGATATTCTTGTGAAAAGGAAGATGATACAGTTTATATAAAACTGTTGGGTGATTTATATGATTAAGTTTGATGGAATATACATACTTGTTTTATTAACTATTGGTGTGTTTATGTTTTTCGACACCTTCAATAAGCATGTAAATAATTATTTAAAGCTGCTCTTATTGTTTTATATATCATGTTGTGTAGTTGTTGAACATAGAATCCTTCATGAAGAAATTAAAAATAGTTTTCATCTAGTTGTTCTTTTGAGTGTTTTGATTATTATTTTAGGAAAACTAATTAGAGACAATGGAGAATACATTATAAGTCAAAACGCGATAAAGGAGGGCTTTGACAAGATGGGTGATGGCGTTTGCTTCTTTGGAGAAGGTGGTACACCATATCTTGTAAATGAAAGTTTGAATAGACTCTCTGAGATTACGTTTAATAGTCAAATTACTAATGTTAACGAATTCTACAATAATATATTAAAAGGAAATGAAAATGTTACAGTGCTACGCAAAAGCCCGTTAAACGTAAAGATTTGTGATCACGTATATAATTTTACGATTAATACTCATGTGATTGAGGGAGAAAAGATTTTGGAACTTGATGTTTATGATGTTAATGAACAATATTTATTGAATCTTAATTTAAAGGAGAAGAAGGCTAGGGCTGATTTATTAAATAAGAAATTAAAGAGATTTGATAAAGATGTTGAAAGGCTTGTTAGCCAAGAAGAAGTGTTGAATGCTAGGGTTAGAGTACATGATGATGTCGGCAGAGTCCTTCTTTCGATTCGTTCTTATTTTGCCTTAGATGATGATAAGAAAGATCGCAAGAAAATTGTTCCTTTCTTTAAGTATGTTGTGTCTATTTTGCTTAGAAAAGGTGATTGGATAAGTGATATAAATTCTATTTATGTAGAAAGCGATCGTTTAAAGGTTAAGCTTCATTTAAATGGTGATTTTTCAAATGATGAAACGATTAAAGATATCTTTAAAACAGCTATCCTAGAGTGTTTAAATAATGGTGTTAAACATTCTAATTGTAAGAATTTATATTGTGATATAACTGATTTGAAAATTGTTATTTCTAATGATGGTTTTATTGATTCTAGTAAGGTTATTGAAAAAGGTGGCTTAAAGAATCTTAGGACATTAGTTGAAAACAATGGCGGTGTGATGAAGATTGAATGCGATAGAGTCTTTAAATTAATAATTGATTTTGGAGGCAAATATGGAAAAGAAAAAGGTAATGATAGTTGATGACCAGTTTATTGCTAGAGAATTATTTGAATACTATATCAAGAGCAGTGAAAATTATTGCTTAGAGGTTTCTCTAGATTCTGCTTATAAGGTAATGGATTATCTTAAAACCAATAAGTGCGACCTTATTTTAATGGATATTTTAATGTCTGATGGTTCTAATGGCTTACTTGTTAGCGAACAAATAAAAAAAGAATATCCAGATATTAAGATTATCATTATTACCTCTATGCCTGAGGCTAGTTGGCTTAAGCGAGCTAGAGAAATTGGTGTTGAGGGTTTTTGGTATAAGGAGATTTCAAAGGAAACAATTTTAGAAGTGATGGATAAGGTTATAAGTGGCAACAACGTATATCCAGATAATACGCCTGAGGTTAAGCTTGGAAATGCGAAAAGTAGTGAGTTTACCGAAAAGGAACTTGAGGTATTAAGACTTATGACCAAGGGTTTTTCTAATAGTGTAATTGCTTCTAAACTTTATGTTTCAGAGAATACGGTTAAGACGCATATTCAACATATGCTTGATAAAACCGGCTGTAACAATAGGACTGAACTGGCTATTTTGGCTAGAGTAAGTGGTATAGCTATTGATATTGATGACTAAAAGAGACAAAATGTCTCTTTTT
>CAVDDT010000003.1:0-80982 GCA_963607765.1 Paratractidigestivibacter sp.
CTTAAAAGAACTATCATTGATAGTTCTTTTATCTTAAATGTGTTATAGCACTATATTGATTTTAATCCGTCAAATAATTCATTCAACAATTTGATAGCTAAGTCTAAATTGTTTTGATCGATACTTGTATACTTAACCAATAGTGTATGAGTATCTTTTTTATTATGCATAAAATGAGATAAAGTATATATTTTCATTTTTAATTCTTGTGCTATTTCTTCAGCCTTTAAATCGCTTATATCGTAGGGATATTCAATGAGTAGATGAAGTCCCATGTCTGCTTCACTAATTTTTAAATCAGTTCTTTTATTTAACTCATTTAAAAGTTTTTCTCTTATGTCTCGATATTTTTTCTTTTTTCTATTAAGTAGTCTTTCGAAGGATCCATCAAAAATAAAATCAGCTAATATCAATTGGTCTAATACAGGCACTGAACACTTCATATTAGACATCTTATTTTCATATTGTTTTAATATTTTCTTTGGAAGCACCATATAAGCAATTCTAAAAGAAGGGGCCAGTGTCATTGAAAATGTATTTAAATATATTACGTGGCCACTTTCATCAAGGCTGTAGAGTGGTGGGATTGGCTTTCCCTTAAGTCTAAGCTCACTGTCATAATCATCTTCGATAATTATTGAATTGTTTTTAATCGCATAATTTAGTAGTTCATATCTTCTAGATATAGGCATGTTTATTCCACTTGGATAGTGATGATTTGTGGAAACATGAACAATATTAGAAGCTATTTCATTTAGCTTGTCTATTCTTATTCCTTTTTCATCTAAAGGAACAAAATTGTAATTTAATTGATTCTCATCGTATATATACGAAATACTTGTATGTCCTGGGTCTTCTAGGGCATATATCTCATTTCTACCAAAAAAATTGATTAATAGCGAATATAAACTTTCACTCCCTGACGATATTATTATTTGGTCATCTGAAACATTTATTCCTAAATAATTATTTAAATGATTAGCTATGGCTCTTCTTAAAGAATCATGCCCTTTAAAGCTACATGGCAAAAGCAGTTCTTCTTTATTATTTGAGATTACTTTTCTAGCTATTTTGGCCCATGAAGAAAAAGGAAAAACATCTTTGCCACTGCTAGTACTTGTAAAATCAAACAAATACTTTTGAACATCATTATCTTTTTTTAAGGTAGTTTCTTTCTTTTCCCTATTGCCGGTAAATTCAATGTCGCTTACATAGTATCCTTTTTTCTCAATTGAGTAGATATATCCTTCGGATAATAATTGATCGTATGCTTTTTCGACGGTTATTATTGAAACGTTTTTTCTTTTTGCTAATGTTCGCTTACTTGATAATTTTTCGTTAGCTTTAAGTTCACCTTTTTTAATCTTATCAACAAAGCTTTTATAGATATTTATGTATAATATTTCTTCTTTTAATCTGGTCATATAAAAATAGTTAAATCTGGTTATTTTAATATAGTCAACTGAATTATATACTATTTTTGTACTTGGGGGTATTAATATGAAAAATAACACGGTATTAAAATTATCAATTACAGCTTTAATGGCGGCATTATGTTATGTAGCTTTTACTTTCCTACAAATAAAGATTCCAACTCCTGTTGGCTATACATCATTTCATTTAGGCAATACATTTTGTGTTTTGGCAGCTCTATTATTAGGAGGAGTTCCTGGAGGTGTAGCTGGGGCAATAGGTATGGGAATTGGTGATTTGCTTGACCCTATTTATATCACGGTAGCACCAAAAACGATTATCTTAAAATTTGGCATTGGTGTTGTAACGGGCAGTGTTGCTCATAAAGCATTTAAAATTAAAAATAAGACAGGAAAAGAACTAAAGAAAGCAACTTTCTTATCTTGTGGTGCAGGCATGTTGTTTAATATTGTTGGTGAACCATTATTCTCTTATTTGTACTATTTGATTATTTTAGGAAATAGTGAGAAGGCTATAACTTATTTAGCTGCTGCTAAGTTTGCCACAACAGCTATAAATGGCGTGTTGGCTATTATTATCGCATCTTTGCTTTATATAGCTATTTATCCTCGTTTAAAGAACAATGGCGTTCTTGAAAAAATTTCACCTAAATATTGACAGTCTTTGTTTACATTAATTTTTAAAGTGGTATAGTTAAGACATGAAAAGTTTAAGATTAAGAAATTGTTGTTGTTGCAAGGAGTATATGCATATATAACGATTTTCTTGTCGACTTTTTGATTGTGTAATATAAGGAATCTTCGATAAGAAGATTCCTTTTTTGTTTAAGGAGGAAAATATGAATATTAAACAAAACGTTAGTGAACTTGTGGGTCATACACCACTTATTGAATTTAAAAAGTATGAAAAAGAAGAGAACATTAATGCGCATATTATTGGTAAGCTTGAGTATTTAAATCCGGCAGGCTCTATAAAAGATCGTATCGCAAAGGCCATCATTGATGACTATGAAGAAAAAGGATTACTAAAACAAGGCTCAACAATTATTGAGCCAACTAGTGGCAATACCGGTATTGGCCTTGCGATGATTTGTGCTAGTAGAGGATATAAATTAATTATCACGATGCCTGATACCATGTCTAAAGAAAGAATTTCTTTAATGAAGGCTTATGGCGCGGAAGTTATTTTAACCGAAGGAAAAAAGGGGATGAAAGGAGCCATTGAAAAGGCAAATGAATTAAATAAAGAAATACCTAATTCCTTAATTGCTGGTCAATTTGAAAACATGGCTAATCCTAAAGCGCACTACAAAACAACTGGTCCCGAGATTTATGAAGATAGTGATGGCAAGGTAGATATTTTTGTGGCTGGAATTGGAACCGGTGGCACAATAAGTGGTACTGGCAAGTACTTAAAGGAAAAGATTAAAGATATTAAAATTGTTGGTGTTGAACCACTTGGTTCGCCAGTTTTGACAAAGGGTGTTAGTGGCTCCCACAAGATACAAGGAATTGGCGCTGGCTTTATCCCCAATACTCTAGATATTAACGTTTATGATGAGATTATCACCGTTAGTAATGAAGATGCCTATAAAACTACTAAAGATATTGCAAGAAGCGAGGGAATTCTTGTTGGCATATCTAGCGGGGCTGCTATTTATGCGGCTAAGAAGCTATCTGAAATGGACGAAAACAAGGATAAGAATATTGTTGTAATTTTGCCTGATACTGGTAATAGATATTTATCCTTAGATTTATTTGATTAATATGATATTTAGTGATATTAAAAGACAAGTAGAAAATATTAAGAAGAGTGATCCAGCAAGTAGGAGCACTCTTTCAATTATTTTGTTGTATCCAAGCATTCATGCGATATTTGTTTATCGAATAGCTCATTTCTTTTATAAAATACACTTCTATTTTTTAGCTAGATTATTATCACAAATATCACGTTTTTTCACTGGCATCGAAATTCATCCTGGGGCAACAATTGGCAAAGGCTTTTTCATTGACCATGGCATGGGTGTAGTGATTGGTGAAACAAGCGTTGTTGGTGATGATGTTAAAATGTTTCATGGAGTAACGCTCGGCGGTGTTGGAAACCAAAAAGGAAAAAGACATCCTACGGTAGGCAATAATGTTACAATTGGTGCAGGCGCCAAAGTGCTCGGCAATATTCATATTGGCGAATATGCTAATATTGGTGCTAATGCGGTTGTTCTAAAAGATGTTCCGCCTTTTACAACGGTAGTTGGTGTCCCTGCTGAAATTAAGGAGAAAAGTAGATGAAGAAATTTCTATTAATATTATTAAGCTTATTAATGCTGTTTGGCTGTTCTTCAAATAATCAAGAGGAAACAAGTGATAGTGAGGATAGTAGTGCTTGTGGAATTGATACTTGTGACGATGATGACAAGGCTGCCTATTTAGTTGCTCAAAATCAGATAAGCACTAGCGATGCTTTAAGTAAGTTTGAAAATAAAGAGGATTTTGTTTTGTATTTTTATTTTGATGCTTGTCCTTGGTGTAAGGAATTGGGGCCACTTTTAAGTGATTATTTAGAAGAAAAAAGTGATTTATTGAATATGACTTATGCAATAAATGTAAGATCTGA
The DNA here is from genome assembly GCA_963607765.1 of Paratractidigestivibacter sp. GTDB lineage: Bacteria > Bacillota_I > Bacilli_A > Erysipelotrichales > Erysipelotrichaceae > Colivicinus. Next base: position 4,048 of record CAVDDT010000003.1, read on the forward strand.
TGGAAATAAGGAAAATGATATTCGCTACAAGAATGATGATGGTGAGTACAATGATTCCAACTTTGAAGAAATCTATAATTTGGTTGCACGATATTTAGATGATGATGGTACTTTCTATGTTCCTACTTTGATTTTTGTAAAAGATGGTGAAGTCAAATATTTCCATACTGGCACTGTAGATGGCCATGATGCTACAGAAAGAGAAATGACTGATGATGAAAAGTCTTCTTTAACAAAGGAGTTAGCAGAGTATTATTCCTTATATGGTGAATAATGCTTGTATAATGATTGTATGAAGATAAAAATTAATAAAACAAAAGATTTATATTATTTTGTACTAGTTGGGTTTATTATTTCAATTATTTATTCTATTGTAATGATTACTCAAGCACCAAGCGAAGATGTTAACACGTTGACACGTCAAAAAAGTGATTATGTTTTAATGCTTCTTCAATGTGTACTTGGCCTAATAGTTATGCACCTTCCTAATATTTTGTATAAGAGGTTTCATGTGACTATTCCTACTAATACAATTATTGCTTATTTAATATTTTTATATGCAGCGATAATACTTGGAGAGGTTAGATCGTTCTATTATCGTTTTCCACATTGGGATACTGTTTTACATGCTTTTTCAGCCGGTATGCTTGGTTCCCTTGGCTTTGATGTAGTTAATGTGCTAAATAAAAGCGATACTACTAACCTTGAATTATCACCATTTTTTGTAGCCTTATTTGCGTTTTGTTTTGCAATAGCAATTGGTGTTTTATGGGAAATATATGAATTTTCTTTTGATGGCTTATTAAATTTGAACATGCAAAAGTTCAGATTGGAAGATGGTACTAATTTAATCGGAAGGGAAGCTCTTGTAGATACGATGGATGATTTAATTATTGATTGTATTGGTGCTTTTATCACTTCTACAATTGGCTATTTTGGCTTGGTTCATTATAAAAAGCTAGAGGAAACCAAGGAAGACAAAAAATGAAAAAACTTCTTTTTGTAGATTGCTGTATACGCGATAATTCTAGAACTAAAAAACTCGCTTCTTATTATCTTAATACCAAAAAAGATTATGATATCAAAGGGGTTAAACTTACTTCTTTGAATATTAAACCGCTTGATGAGAACGCTATTATTCAAAGAGATGTTGATATTAAAAATAATAATTTTTCCAAATATGAACAAGCGATTGATTTTGCAAATGTTGATGAAATTGTGATTGCAGCACCATATTGGGATATGTCTTTTCCTAGTTTGTTGAAAGTTTATTTTGAAAATATTTGTGTTAATGGAATTACTTTTGAGTATGATGAAAATGGAAAATTGGTAAAGAAAGTTAAGGCTAAAACATTGACTTATATCGTTACTTCTGGTGGTCCTTTATCTAATAAATCTAGTTTATATAGCTATCTAAAAGAACTATGTGATTTATTTTCTATTCCTACTTTTAATTTCTATTATGTGGATATGCTTGATGTTTATCCAAATGATGTTTGCGATCGTTTAATTGAAACGGCTAAGAAATTTTAAGTTTATCTTTACTTTTATGTCTTATTAAAGTAGAATAATAAGGCAATGTGGCGGTTGTGGTGAAGTTGGTTAACACACCAGATTGTGGCTCTGGCACTCGTGGGTTCGAGTCCCATCAATCGCCCCAAAGAAATAAATTAAGTCCCTAGATGGGACTTTTTATTTTTCAATTTGAATTTCGAATAGATTTTTGAAATTTATTTTTGTTTTAACAATTTGAATAATTTTAGTATCTAAATTTAATTTAGATACTCTTCCTTCTTTTTTAAGATATTTGCCGCCATCATAATAAACAACACTTACATTCATTCCTATTTTAACTTCTAAAATAGTCTTATTAAGTAGTTCATAATCTTCTTCTGATAAATATCTTTTTTCTACTTCGATAACTTCTTGTTTTTCAATTAATTCCTTATACCCTGTTAAGGCATCAAAAGGTTGAAATATATGTGCTCTATCTTGCATTGTGACCTCCTATCAACTTGTTTCTTTGAATTGTTGTTGCCTTATCTAATAAGTTGTATCCTTTCACAACAGCATTTTTGCCATATTTTTGTTGTATAGAAATAAATGCATCCTGTATTCTTCTTTCTTCCTCAATCTTTTCTTGATCGACAAAAAGATTGTATTCTTCAAAATATTCGTCTTTTATATTTGAAAAGCTTATTCCTATTTTTCTTATTGGATAATTTTTATTGACTATTCTTTTGTATAAAGAAACAAATTCGTTGGTTAATATTTTATTTGAATTAGTTGTATTATCTATTTTTTTTGAACCATTTACGGGATTTATAATATCTTTCGAATAACCAATATATAAAGAAATATGATTTGATACAACGCGTTTTTTACGCATATTTAAAGTATTTAATTCAACCATTTCTCTAAGCACCAAAAGGGCATCTTCATAGTTATAATCTTCAAACAATATTTGTGAATTAGATAAGGAATTTCCTTTAGGAATATACTCTTTGATGTCACTTATTGTTGTATCTTCCTTTCCCCAAGCATGGTCATACAAAATTCTTGAGTTTACGCCAAAAACTTTTTGCAAGATGTTTACATCATAGTGTGCTAAATCATATAAATCTCTAATCCCTAATCTATTTAATCTATTTGTGGTGCCTCTTCCTATCATCCAAAAATCGGTTAGGGGAACATGGTGCCACAAAGTTTGTTTAAAAATATCTTCATCTAAATAACCGATGTTGTCTTTTACATGTTTAGCCGTAATATCCAAAGCTACTTTTGTTAAGAAAAGATTTGTGCCAATGCCTACAGTAGCAGTTATAGAAGTACTATCAAAGATATCTTTTAATATTAATTTAGCCAATTCTTTAATTGGCAATTTGTAAAGTTTTAAGTAAGGTGTCGCATCAATAAAGCATTCATCGATTGAGTATACATAAATGTCTTCACTGCTTATATATTTGAGTATGATTTTATATATTCTTGCGGAATATTCCATATATAAAGACATCCTAGGCTTTGCGATAATGTATTCGATATCTTTTGGTATTTCAAAAAGTCGGCCTCTACTTTTCACACCTAAACTTTTAATAGCTGGAGTAGCGGCTAAAGTAATGGCACCTTGTCCTCTTGTTTTATCTGCAACAACTAAGTTTATTTTAAAAGGATCCAATCCTCTTTCTGCACATTCAACTGAAGCGTAGAAGGATTTAAGATCAATGCACATATATATCTTGTCCATAGTTTTATTATATTTTCTCTATTTTCATAAACAAGGTAGATTTGGGAATATTTTTAAGATATTTTAAATTTATTTTTTATAATTAACATTATTTTGATAATATTTAGATATGGAATTAAAGAAATTGCTTATTCAGTATGAAATCGACAATAATAAGTCTCATTTAGATGTAGCCAATGAAGTTGGTGTTTCTTTATCCACTTACTATAGATGGATAAATGGTGAAAGTACTAAGCTTAAAAAGGGAACTATCGATAGGCTTACTAATGTTTTAAATGTGGATGTTGAATCAGTTATTGAAGAAAATGAACGAATTAAGCCCATTATGGGTTTTGTGAAAGCTGGATATGACTTATTAGCCGATGAAAATATAGAGGGATATATAGAACTTGGAAAAGCTGATGCGTCAAGTGGTGATTATTTTCTTAGAATAACCGGGGATTCGATGATTGGTTCACATATTTATGATGGAGACTTGGTTTATGTAAAAAAGTGTGACTATATCAAATCCGGCCAAATTGGCATTGTTTTAGTTGGCGATGAGGTCACAATTAAAAAAGTCTATTATAAAAACGACTTAATGATTCTTGAAGCTAGTAATCCCAAATATGAATCTAGATTTTTCACTTTAAAGGAAGTTGAAGATCTTCCTGTAAAAGTAATTGGATTAGTTTGTTTTGTAAGAAGAGATATATCTTAGTACATTATCAAATTCGATATTAGCTCTTTTAATCATTGCTTCTTTAGTTAAAAAGGCAACATGAGGAGTTAATATTGTGTTTTTGCAATTTAATAATGGATAGTCTTTCTTAAGAGGTGGTTCTGAATCATAAACATCAATTCCAGCACCGCTTATTTTTTCCTCATCAAGAGCTTTTGCTAAAGCTAGATTATCTACAATTGGGCCTCTAGCACAATTGATAAAGATGGCGCTTTTTTTCATCATATTAATTTTTTCTTCATCAATAAAATGATATGTTTCAGATGTACTTGGAAGATGTAAAGAGATGATGTCGCTTTCTTTAAGAAGCGTGTTGATATCTACTTGTTTAACACATTCTTCATTTATTTGGCTTCTAGAATAGCCAAGAACTTTGCATCCAAAGGCATTAAATAATTTGGCTGTTTTCTTGCCAATCTTGCCGCAGCCTATAATACCAACCGTTTTACCATTTAGTTCTATTCCTGTAAGGCCTGTGCTATTTTGGTTGTTTCTTGTTTTATGGTCAGCTTCTTTTATTTTTCTTAATAAATTGATGGTTAACCCAATAACCAATTCACTAACTGCTTCATTTGAATAATTAGCACAATTAATTATTTTAATATCTCTTTCTTTACATGCTTTTTCATCAACATGATCAATTCCCGTAAAAGCAACAGCTATCATTTTTAATTTATTAGCTTTTTCAATTACTTCTTTAGGATAGGGATTGTTGGCAATCATAACAACATCTTGATCAGTACTTCTTTTAATCAATTCTTTTACATCAGTAGTTTTATTGTTGTAGTATGTAAAATTATGTCCCATTTCAACAATAGGCTTAGCTAATTTATTAATTTCTTCTTTGCTTATTCCGATTGGTTCTAAAAGACTTATGTTCATATCAAATACCTCTTTATAATATTATAGATGTATGGTAAAAATTGGTGATACTTATTTTGAAGTAAAAGTTATTAGGAAAAATATTAAAAATATTTATTTGAGAATAAGAAATAATGCTTTGGAGGTCACTTGTCCAAAATGGCTAAGTAAGGATCAAATAATTAAATTTATCGAATCTAAAAGTTCGTGGATTACCGCAACAATTTCTAAAAGAGAAGTTAAGAATCAAACCAGTAAGCTTGTGGTGAATGACTATATTTATTATTTGGGAGATAAATATAAATTAAATGTGACTTATGGGAATCCTCGTGTAAGCATAAATGGCGATACTTTAACTATATATTCCAGAAAGGATGATATGGAAGAAGTTTTGAAGGTTTTCTACAAAGAAGGAAAGAAGACTTTGCTAGCTTTAATTAGAGAAAAAGAAGATAAATATTTAAATATCATCTATGATTATGGTTATCATTCTAGGCCGGAATATAAATTCAGAGTTTTAAAATCAGCTTGGGGTATCAACTATCCAAAGAAGAATTTGATAAGCATTAATGAAAGGTTGATTCATTTTGATGAAAGATGTTTAGAAGCTGTCTTGTGGCATGAAATACTTCATTTTATTATCCCTAATCATTCTAAAAGATTTCATCAAATATTAGAGATTCATATGCCGGATTACGAACAAATTATAAAAAGCATCTATTAGTATGTTAAAATTGGAACTCGGAGGAAATTAAAATGATTTTTTTAAGTTTATTAATTGCTTATGTACTAGGCAGTGAAGTATTAGCTGCATACGCTACCACATTGCTAGCACTAGTAATTGTGTATTATGTTTTATATGCATTAGGATCATACAAGCTATTCGCAAAAGCTGGAAAACCAGGATGGTGGGCATTTATTCCTGTTGTAAATGAATATCAATTGTACAAGATTTCATGGACCACTAGTGCGTTTTGGATGGCTTTAGCTCTTAGTGTAGTAGGCGATATTATTTCTAATCAAGAACAAACCGGTGCATTACTTGCAATACTAGCGTTTATAGTTGCAATCGCTGCATTATATGTGGAAGTAAAATTCGCATTAAACCTTGCAAAGGCATATGGTAAGGGCACAGGCTTCGCTATTGGACTACTATTATTACATCCTATCTTTATTATGGTTTTAGGACTAGGCGATTCAGAGTATTTAGGGCCACAAGCTTAATCACATAATCTCTAGTTTGTCTAGAGATTTTTTTATTATTTATTAAAAATGTAAAGCGCTTACATTTTTTTAAAAAAACTTCAATATGATATCTTGTACTTAAAAATTTTAATAATTATAATTAAGGCAAGGTAAGAGAATATGAAAGTGCATAATGTTGAGGAGCTACTATTTCAAGACGATAGGGTACAAGCCCAAAGCGTTGTGTTGCTTAAAATTAATTCTTTAAAGTGAACGTTTCTATGCGTTCGCTTTTTTTATCATTAAGGAGGATAAGTAAAATGAGTCAAGAATTAAACAAAGATTTCTACGCTGCAGTCAAGGAAGGAAACCTTGAGCTTGTAAAGAAGTATGTAGAAGAGGGCGCTGATGTTGAAACAACTAATACTGAAGGAAGAAGCGCTTTAGCTAGAGCTAGCAAGAGAGGCTATGGTGATGTGGTTAAGTACTTGCTTGAGAAGGGTGCTGACGTAAGAAGCAGAGATGTTGAAAATAAGACACCTTTAATGGGCGCTGCTAAAAAAGGCCATCTTGAAATTGTTAAGATGTTAGTTGAAGCTGGAAGCAATGTTAATGCCAGAGATAATAAACAAAGAAGTGCATTAATCAGAGCTAGTTATGAAGGCCAAACTGATGTTGTTGAATATTTAATTGAAAAAGGTGCTGAACTTGAAATCAAGGATGAAGAAGGAAGAACCGCTTTAATTGATGCGATCAATGCAGGAAAAGTAGAGACTGTTCATTTATTGCTTGCTAAGGGTGCTGATATCAACGCTAAAGATAATAAGGGTTGCGATGCACTTATGAGAGCTTGCTACCAAGGAAATGTTGATGAAGTGGTTTATCTAATTAATAAGGGCGCTGATAAGACTGCTAAAGATAATAATGGAAAGACTTGCAAAGATTATTTTGCCAACGGTGTTCCTGAAGAATTAAAGGACGAGTTCTAGTATGAAAGACTATGACAGCAAAGACATAAGAAATGTCGTTTTATTAGGACATGCCGGTAGTGGCAAATCTACCTTTATGGAGAATGCATTGCTATTAACAAACGTTATCGAAAGAATGGGCAGTACAAGCGAGGGAACTTTGGCTATGGATTTTGATCCTGAAGAGGCTAAAAGAGGTTTGTCAGTATATTCTTCAATGGCTCCAATTCAATGGAAAGGTAGAAAAATTAATTTCATTGATACACCAGGATATTTAGACTATGAAGGCGATAAGGTTGCTGGTGCTAGCGTTGCAGATTTAGCTGTTATATTCGTAAGTGGCAAAGATGGACAACAATCTGGTACCGAGAAAGCAGCTAACTTAGCTCTTAAACTTGGAATTCCAATGTGCTTCTTAATTAATAATGCTGATGAGGGAATGAAATTTGATGAGATTGCCCAAAGCATTACTAATGTTTATGGAAAAGGTGCTGTTCCTTTCTTGGTTCCTATTATGGATGAAAATAAGATGGTTGGCGTAAGAAAGACTATTTATGATGAGAAAGATCCTTACTATAACGAAATCATGGAAGTTGTTGCTTCTACTAATGATGAAATGATGGACAAATTCTTTGCTGGAGAATCTTTTACTAAAGAAGAAAAGAAATTCGGTTTAAAACAAGCTTTAAAGAATGGCGAAATCAAGCCAATTCTTGGCACAAGCGCTATATCCGGATATGGTGTAGGCGAAGTGTTAGACTTTATTGCGACATTTGGTCCAATATATAGTGAAACTGGTGAAATTGAAGTTGATGGCAAGAAGGTTTTAACTAGTGATGATGCGCCTTTTACCGCAAGAATATTTAAGACCATTGTTGATCCTTTTGTAGGCAAAATTTCTCTATTAAAGGTTATGTCTGGCACGTTGTCTATGCAAACTCCTTTATATAATGCAAATAAGGATGTGGCTGAAAAAGCTGGCACTTTATTTTCACTTGTAGGAAAGACACAAGTCCCTGTTGAAAAGGCAAATTGTGGAGATATAGTTGCACTTACAAAATTGTCTGTTAGTGAAACTTGCGATACTTTATGTACGAAAGAGTTTGTGATTAAGTATCCAGAGATTGAATACCCTCGTCCAATGTTAGGCATGGCCATTTCACCAAAGACAAAGGATGATGAAGATAAGATGTCTGATGCCTTAAAGAAAATTCTTATTGAGGATAAATCTATTAAACTTGTAAGAAATGCCGAAACTGGTGAACAAGTACTTTATTGTGTTGGTGATCAGCAAATGGATGTTGTTGTTAACAAACTAAAGAATAGATATAAAGTAGAAATTAACTTAAAAGAGCCAAAGATTCAATATCGTGAAACTATTAGAGGAAAATCTGAAGTTCAAGGTAAATATAAGAAACAAAATGGTGGTGCTGGTCAATTTGGCGATGTTTGGATTAGATTTGAATATAATCCAGATGAAGAAGGACTGGTATTTGCAGAAGAAGTTTTCGGCGGATCTGTTCCAAAGAATTTCTTCCCTAGTGTTGAAGCTGGACTTAAGGCTTGCATGGCAAAGGGCCCTCTTGCTGGCTGCAAGGTAGTCAATGTAAAAGCCACTTTATATGATGGCTCTTATCACCCAGTTGATTCTAAGCCTAATTCATTTGAAGCAGCTGCTAAAATTGCTTTTAAGAATGGCATTCCAAAGGCTAATCCAATTTTACTTGAGCCTATTGGCAAGGTACATGTTATTTCTCCAGAAAAGTATGTTGGTGAATTAATTGGTGACTTTAATAAACGTAGAGGTATGATTCTTGATACAGGTCACACTGAAGATGGTTACGTTACTATTGATGCTGAAGTGCCGATGGCTGAGATGCAAAAATATGCAACAGAACTTAGAAGCATGACTAAGGGAAGAGGGACATATGTGATGGATTTTGATAGATATGAACCTGCTCCAAATAATGTAGCTGAAAAAGTGATTGCCGCTGCACAAAAAGATTTAAAGGATGATGATATAGATTAATGAACAAGGAACATCGTAAGGTGTTCCTTTTTATGCTGAATTTGAATATACAATGTCTCTATATGTTTTGACTATAGATAATACATTTGATTTTATAATTGGCAATCAAAATATATTGCTAAATATTCTATAATTACTGTATGAGTAATTATGTATTAAAAGGTAATATTTGTTTTAGTATAAACAAAAATGAACTAGAGACCATTGATGGCTATCTAGTTTGCGAAAACGGTAAATGTGCAGGTGTTTTTAAGGAAATACCTTATAAGTATTCGAATTTTGAACTAAAGGATTATAGTGATTATTTAATTATTCCTGGCATGGTTGATTTGCATATCCATGCGCCTCAATATGCTTTTAGAGGGCTTGGCTTTGATTTTGAGCTTTTGGATTGGCTTAATAATGAAGCTTTTAAAGAAGAGAGCAAATATCGTGACGATGAATATGCGAGTAAGGCTTATTCAATATTTGTAGATAATATTAGAAAAAGTGCTACTACAAGACTTTCCATTTTTTCAAGCAGACATGTTAAGGCAAGCGAAATATTGATGGATAAGCTTGAGGAAAGCGGCCTAGTTAGTTATGTAGGCAAAGTTAATATGGATCGCAATGCTCCCGAAATACTTGTTGAGCACAATTCCTATGAAGATACTTTAAAATGGCTAAATGATATTTGCGGAAAATATAAAAACACATATCCAATTATTACACCTAGATTTATTCCTAGCTGTAGTGATGAGCTGATGCTTAAATTGGCAAATATAGTTTATGATAATGATTTGCCAGTTCAATCTCATTTGTCTGAGAATTTAAGCGAAATAGAATGGGTTAAGCAACTTTGCCCTAATAGTAAATTTTATGGTGATGCCTATGATCAATATGGTTTATTTGGCACAAATAAAGACAAAAAAATTAAGACTATAATGGCACATTGTGTTTATTCAAGCGATGAAGAATTGAATTTGATAAAAAAGAATAATGTATATATTGTGCATTGTCCTTCAAGCAACATTAATGTTTCAAGTGGCATTGCACCTATTAGAAAGTATCTTGATTTAAATTTAAATGTTGGACTTGGAAGTGATGTGGCAGGCGGTACGATGGAATCAATGTTTACTGCTATTGTGAAGACTATTGAAGTATCTAAACTATATTGGCGTTGTGTTAACCAAGATTTTAAGGCTCTTAACTTTAAAGAAGCTTTCTATTTAGCTACTTTGGGCGGTGGAAGTTTCTTTGGAAAAGTAGGAACTTTTAAAGAAGGTTATGAATTTGATGCGGTCGTTATCGATGACAATGTTAATAAGACAACTTTGGATTTAAGCTTAATTGAAAGACTTGAAAGAAGTGTATATTTAAATGCTGATATACTAGGAATGAAACATAAATTTGTTAGAGGAAAACAATTGTTTTAATGAATCTTTTAGAATTTTTAAAGGCGGATGGAAAGAAAATTATCATTACTGACGATAGCGATAATTTAAATAGGATTATTAAAATGTATGCCATAAATGGCAATGGTTTTCTTAACGCTAGAGTAATAAATATTATCGATGTGGCAAAAGAAATAATCATTGAACATTTTCTTAATGAAAATAATTTATCTTTTATCAATATGATAGATGATGAAATATCTGTTAATCTATTAGAAACAATCATTGAAGAAAACGCTAATGATATCATTCCTGAATCTTCTTATTCGCTAGATACCGCAAGGGAGGTTTTAAGAAACATTAATATCCTAAGGAGTAATGATTCTAATTTAAATTATGATGATTATAAAACTCTATATTTAAAAAATATTATCGATAAATATGAAGAAAAATTAAAAGGATTGAAAGTATATGATGGTGTTTCTTTAATTAAAGATGCATTAAAGAATTGTTTTGCATCAAATGAAAATGTTGCCTTTCTTTTCTTTAATGAAATAAGCGATGAAGAAAGAAAGATGCTTATTAAAAGATATCCAAATCATTTTGTTTTAGATAGTCCTTGTTATTGCAATAAGATTGCTTTTTCAAAAAGCTACGGTGTATTTAATGAAATAAAAAATGTATGTGAAGATATTTTAAATAGAAAACTATCTTTGGGTGATATCAACATTGTTTATCCATCTGTTCAATATGAAAATCCTATTAGAGCGATGCTGGAATTATATAAAATTGAATATAATTTTATAAGTGGCCAAAATGGGTTAAATAATTCTTATGTACAAATGCTTATAAGTGTTTTAAAATTTGCAGCTTCCAATTATTCTTTTTCTTATTTAAGAGATTTGTTTTTTAATAAAGACTTCAAAATTAATGATCTCAATCTTCCTAAAGAATATAATCAAACGGTAAAAAATGGAATTGGTTTTGGGGCTAATCGCTATTTTAATGATGAATATTATAAAGATAATAGCCTTGAGTTTGTTTCTTTTTTAAGACAGTTAGTTACTACTTTAAAAGAATATGATGGAAACAAAGTCTTCTTATCAGAACTGTTGTCTTCTTTAAATGAATTGCTTGTTTCTTATTGCGACAAAAAGATTAATACAAGTTTTTTAAATACAATAATTGATGATTATAACTTTCTGCAGACAAAAGAAAATTTTAATAATGCTGTTTTAACTTTATTAGATAAAATAAGCAATATTACTATTTGCGATAATGAAGAAGATAACAAAATTAATTTATATTTAATTAAAAAGAAAGTTAAGGTATTAACACGCAAATACAATTATGTTGTTGGCTTATCAGAAAGCTATTTTACTTTAAATAATAGCGAATCGCCTTTATTGAGTGATGATGAACTAGAAAAATATTTAATTTCTAGTGAACGCTTTAAGGCAAACAATAAGGAAGAAGTACACCAAACAACCTTTATTAATTCTTTCAATTATTTGAATGATTGTGAAATTTATTATAGTTATCCTTATTTTGACACTGTTAATAATATGGAGCTTTCTAAAAGTTCACTTTATTTAAGATTGCAAAAAAAATATGGTGTTGTTGATTCTGATATTAAGACTAATAGTTCATATGATTTTATTAATCGTGATATAAGGATTTCAAATCGATATGAATTCAAAAAGATTGATAGCGAAAACAAAGATATATTAGATATCACTATATCAGCTTCAGCTTTGGAGGAATTGGCAGCTTGCTCCTTTAAATATTATTATCATTATGACAAACATCTAAAATTATATGAAAGTAGGGATTTTAATCCTACCACTTTCTTAGAGGCAGTTGATTTTGGAACGTTCGTTCATGCGATTTTTGAGAAATACATTAGCGAAAAATTTATTAAAAGAAATGAGTATGGTTCTTCTTTTGACGAAAAAATGTATGAAGATGTTTTTAAGGAAGTTTTAGATGAAATTAAAAAAACTTGTCCAGTTGGTTTAGCTAATGCATATGATAAGGATGTTTCTAAAGTAAGACAGGGAAGCATTAATTATCTTGAAAAGTTTCATGATGATTTTAAAAAGACGAAGTGGAAAGTTTATGCGTGTGAATATAAGCTAGATCCTTTAAAGAATACAATTGTTTTTGAATACGATGAGAAAACAATCAGATTACATATTAAGGGCAGTGTTGATAGAATCGATTATTATGATGATGAAAATGGCAGACATTATCGAATAGTTGACTATAAAACTGGTAAGAAAAAGAAGAAGGAAAAAGATGTTAAGGACAATAAAACTTTTCAATATTTCTTATATAAAAAAGCTTTATTGAATAATGAAAATAAGGAATTCACAAAGGGTGACATTGAATCTTTTAGCTATGTTTTTCCTTTTGAGAAGAAATCATTTAATCAAGAATATAATCCAGAAATAAGTGAAAAGAACGAAGATAAGATAAGAGAAATTTTGGGCAATTACTTTATTTATAAGGACTTTAAGAAATGTGATAATTGCACATATTGTGATTACGCTAAATGCTGTTTAATAAAAGAGGAAAATGGTGATGAGTGAACAAGAATTAAGAGATTATATTGTAAACAATACTGATGAATCTTATTTTATTAAGGCTGGTGCTGGAGCTGGAAAAACATATATTATTGTCAAAAGAATTATCAATCAATTAGCTAGTGGTTTTCTGCCAAGCGAGATAGTTGTGATTACTTTTACAGAAAAAGCTAGTCAAGAACTTTTAAGTAGAATTGTTTTTGAAGTGAATGAAGCATCTGTTAACGAAAAAGATGAAAAGCGTAAGAATAATTTATTGAATGCTTTAAAAAATATTGATTCGATGCAGATTTCAACTATTCACTCTTTTTGTAATAAGCTCATTGCTGAAAGAATATTTAACGCGCATCTTCCTGTGGGCGTAAAACTTTTGATGGATGAAGAGTTGGAAATAAAACTTAGAGAATTTTTTGATGCTCATTACTTGGAATATCGAGAAAAAATTGAAAAAGCAGAGGATATTTGGAATGGAAATGTTACTGAAAAAGTCTTTAAATTATTTCAAGCAATCTTATATTTAAGTGATGATACATTAATTTGCTATGATAAAAAACTATTAGAAAGTGATTTTGATAGTGCTATTGAGAAAGCGTTTAATGATTTTTATGATGGACTTATAAAAATAGCTAGTCGTTATAGTGGACAAGAATTTAAATGCTTAAAAGATGCCAACAAGGCTTTCTTATCTTCGATAGTTAAAGCTTATGAATCTAATAGTTATGATGATTTGTATTCAATTACTAAAAAGGATGAAAAATCCATTATTGCTAAAAGAGGGACACCGATTTTAAAAGAATATTTAGAAGATGCTAAGCAAGATGTGGATGAATTAGCGGAAGAGTATAATAAAGTAGCCGTTAATATCAATGCTTTAAAAGTTGCTGCAATTGCTGATATTGCAGTATGCTTAAGAAATGATTTCAAAAATCAGAATAAGAATTTTATTACTAATGATGATCTTTTAAATATTGCTTGCAAGCTTGTTTTTGAAAAAGAAGCATATGATTTTTACCATAAAAAATATAAGTGTTTCTATGTAGATGAATTTCAAGATACCGATCATGTGCAAGCCAGCATGATTCTAAAACTTTGTTCAAAGAGTTTTGATGATGATGATTTGTGTCCTGGAAAACTTGTGGTTGTAGGTGACTATAAACAATCTATTTATCGTTTCAGGGGAGCAGACATAGCTGAATATACTAGGGTTGAAAATATCTTTAGAAAACAAGAAGATGCAAAAATCAAGATTATTGATTTATCATTTAATTTTAGGAGTTCTCAGCATGTGATCGATTATGTAAATGATAATTTCAAGAATAAAATAGACAACTACGTTCCGATGATTTATTCTTTAAAAGAAAAAAGAGATTATGCTTTAAGCTTGAAGAATTATGATGAAAATAAAATAATTGAAGGTATATATTTTTCGAATACAATCATAACAAATAAAGATGTTTTTGAAAGTGATATTACCAATATTGAAAGGTGCATAAAGGGATTAGTTAATAATTATTATGTTTTTGATAAAAAGAAAAATTATCGAAAAATAAAATATAGTGATTTTTTAATTCTTACTAAGAATACAACGCATATGACTAAATATGTGAATGAACTTATTAAAAGAGGAATTCCTATATCTTTAGCAGGTAAGATCGATGTTGAAGATAATATTGAGACAAATAAGTTTGTTAGGTTATATGAATACTTGTCTTTGAACAGTCCTGATCAAATTTCAAAAGAGTCTATTCTTCAACAAATATATGATGACTTAACTTATAAATACAAATTTGATAAGAATATATTAGATGATTTAAGAAATGAGACAAAGGGATACGATGGCTATTCTTTGGCTTTATATATGCTTAATCATTTAGAACTTATTTTAAGTGCTGGTCTATATAGTAAGGAAAAGATGGGCTCGATAGAGTCAACTTTGATTCAAATGGTAGAAAATGTTATTTCCAATAATGAAAACAATTATCTATTGTTAATTAAAGCTTTTTATGATTATTTAAAACTAGATATTAAAAAGCAATTGTCTTTATCAGATGATAATAATGCGGTTAGATTTATGAATGTTCACCAATCTAAAGGCCTTGAGGGGAAGATTGTAATAATAGCCGACCGCGTAAAATTAAAAAAAGATAAATTAAGCTCTTATAGAGAAAACAAAGATGGTGATTATTGTTTCTATCCTAGTGTAGAAAATGGTTTGAATAGTGGCCTGGTTTCTTATCAGAATAATGATGAAATTGTTCAAAAATCTTTAAGAGAAGAAAAAGATGAACTTATTAGACTTGAATATACAGCTTTAACTAGAGCTGAAGAAGCTTTGATTGTTTTGCCTGGATGCGAAGATGGTTTTGTGGCAAGCTATAACGTTTTAAGAAAAAATAATCATTTAAATTCAATTCCTTTCTTAGAAGAAGATGATAAGGAAAAAGAGTATGTTGATTATCAAAAGAAAGAAGATGGGATTATTGATGATTGCCAAAAGAAAGCTTTATATAAAGATGTAAGCCCTTCAAAGGAAGAAATCCATGAAGATGCTAGACCCTTTAAAGATGCTAGACCAAAGGGAATGCTATTCGGAACTATTATGCATAGATGTTTTGAATTATGCATATTAAACAATGAACTCAATGACGAATACATTATTGATAAAGCAATTCTAGAATCCAATGAAGAAGAGGCAAGAGAGTATAAGGACTTTTTGCTTAAATTATTGGCTAATTTTAGAGACAGTGAGGTAATGAAACTAGTTAAAAGCAGTGATAAAATTGAGTGTGAACTACCTTTCTATTATTTTAAAGACAATCAATATATACACGGTTTTTTAGATTTGGTTGTATATAACAAAGATTCTATTACGATTGTAGATTATAAGTCTGATGCGATGTATAAAGATGAGAGTGGTGAAGAATTTTTGGAAAGATTAAATAAACAATATAGTCCACAATTATCTTTGTATAAAAAGGCAATTAGTAACTTTTATAAAATTAGTGAAGATAAAATAGATACAATTATTTATAATATTGAAGGAGTATAATATGGCTTTTAGAATTATTGTAGTTATATTGTTTTGCGCATTATTATTTTATGTATGTTATAAAAATACAGGCACTGATCAAAAAAATATGCTTGGTTTTAGGAACTATCCAGATAATGTACAAGAAGCTTGTAGAAAAAGTTCAAAGTTAAAAAATATAGTGCCTGAAATTAAAAGCGTAAGTACTATACTTGTATCAAATTTTATTTTGTTTACAATTTTGTTTTCTTTTGTTGGCGTATTAGCTGTCAATCAATTAAATTTTACAAGCTACTTAGATGCGTTTATTTATTTTTTGATATTAGGCGAAGTATTAAATGCCTTCGACTTATTTGTGATTGACTTATTATGGCGGAGGAATACTCCTAGAATTCGCTTTTCTATTTTAAAAGAAAAAGAGCCGTATCAAGATCCAAAAAAACATGTTGATTCTTTTTTGAGGGGAATCCCTATGTATATCGTTGTAGCCCTTGTGGTGGCTTTTATAGTGAGGTTATTTAAATGAACAAACATATTGAAAAGGCAATGGAATTAAGAGAAAATCCAAATATTCATTACAATTGTGCACAAGCAATTCTTTGCGCGTATGAAGATGAAATCGGCATTAGCTTTGATAAGGCATTTGATTTAGGCTTTAATTTTGGCAGTGGTATGAAGAACGGTGGCGTTTGCGGGACAATTACTGCCGGTCTTATGGTGCTAGGTTTTCTTGGAATTAATGACCCTAATGTTTTAAATGAATTTAGAAATAAAATGGCTAGTAAGCATGATGGCATGCTTAATTGCACTGATCTTTTAAGGGCTAACGCTGCTAAAGGTGGCGTTAAAAAAGCCCATTGTGATGGAATGATTACTGAAGCGATTGAAACACTAGATGAAATCATTGCTAAAGAAAAGGCAGCTTATTAAGCTACCTACATCTTTTCTATTTCTGCTTTTAATACAGAGACGACTTGATCTTGAGGAATACTCTTGATGATTTCGCCTTTTTTTATTAATAGTGCACAATCCTTGCCACCAGCTACACCAATATCAGCTCTTTTTGCCTCAAGCGGGCCATTAACTGGACAGCCCATAATAGCTACATTAATATCTTTATGTACTGTTTCAAGATATTCTTCCATTTCTTTTACGATAGGAAGCATGTTGTATTGAATTCTTCCACACGTAGGACAAGAAATTAAATTGGCAACATCTTTTTTAAGGCCGCAGTCTCTTAAAAGTTTCTTTGCAACTTTTACCTCTTCAACCGGGTCATCGCTAATAGAAATTCTAATCGTATCACCAATTCCATCTAGCATCAGATTTCCTAGGGCTAAAGAAGATTTGATAGCGCTATTTAATAATCCACCCGCTTCAGTCACGCCTAAATGAAGAGGGTAATTAAATGTATTTGAAGCTAAATTATAAGCCTTAATGCATTCGAGTGGATCTGATGATTTAAAAGATAAGCACACATCATGGAAGTCCATTTCTTCTAATATTCTTAAATGGTCTTTTGCGCTTTCAATCATAGCTTCTTCTGAATGCTTGTATTTTTTATTCAAAGAACCGCCATTAATGCCAATTCTAATTGGAATATGTCTTTCTTTGCAAAGTGTAACTATTTCTCTGATTTTTTCTTCGTTTTCTATATTTCCGGGATTTAAACGAATCTTGTCTGTTCCATTATTGATGGCAGCTATCGCGAAATCAGGATTGAAGTGAATGTCTGAAACGATTGGAATATGAATTTCTTTTTTGATTTCTTTGATTGCTTTAGCATCCTCTAATTCCAAAATAGCAACTCTAATAATTTCACATCCAGCTTCTTCAAGTCTCTTAATTTGTTCAACTGTAGCTTTAACATCTTTGGTTTTGGCATTTGTCATAGATTGAATAACAACCTTATTTTGACCGCCGATTTTTACACCACCAACATCAATTTGCCTAGTTGTTTCTCTTCTTATCATACTTGTTTCTCCAGTGCTTTTATTACTTCATCAATTTTACTATCATC
The DNA here is from genome assembly GCA_963607765.1 of Paratractidigestivibacter sp. GTDB lineage: Bacteria > Bacillota_I > Bacilli_A > Erysipelotrichales > Erysipelotrichaceae > Colivicinus. The sequence goes on from CAVDDT010000003.1 coordinate 22,062, forward strand.
ACCATCTTTTATCGCGTTTTTTACACAACAATCAATATGATTTTTTAAAATTAAGTTAGTTGTTTTTTTAAGTAGAGAACGAGTGGCATTTAATTGGTCGGTAATGTCAAGGCAATAGCGATCTTCTTCAACCATTTTAATGATGCCATCGAGCTGTCCTCTTGCGATACTTAAGTATTTTTTTACTTTATCTTGGTCTTTACTCATTAACTATTTCCTTGACTTCATAGCCGGCATTTTCAATAGCATCGGTAATTGTCTGATTATCAATTGCGGTATTTTTGATATAAGCTTTTTTATCTTCTAAGCTTACTTCAACTTCACATCCTAAAGCTTCTAAAGCCTCTTTTACATGCTTAACGCAATTCTTGCACATCATTCCTTCTACTGTAACAGTCTTGTTCATGGTTTTAATTTCCTCCTTTTTTATTGTGTTTATTCTAAGTGCATTGCCTAAAACAAACATCGAACTAATCCACATGGCAACAGCGCCAATCATTGGATTTAGTTTTAGTCCAAAATCATTATAGAAAACTCCGGCGGCAATCGGAATACAAATTGCATTATAGCCAAGTGCCCAAAATAAGTTTTCTTTTATTATTCTAAGCGTTTTTTTGCTTAAGTCATATAGGAAAGCGATATCGTTTAGATCGTTTTTCATCAAAATAACATCGCTACTTGCACTAGCTATATCACTACTAGCTTTAATCGAAATAGAAACATCTGCACATGATAAGGCGATGGAATCATTTACACCATCACCAACCATTGCCACTTTTCCATTTTCTTTTTCTTCATTTACCAATTTATTTTTATCTTCTGGTTTAACTTCGGCTAGATATTTTTCTATGCCCAATAGATTTGCTGCTTTTTTAGCGGCAATAGTATTATCGCCAGTGCACATAATTGGGGTGATGTTTCTTTTTTTAAGATTTGCTATCGCAATTTTTGAAGTATCTCTTAGAATGTCAGTTAAATAAACAATTCCCATTAAGCGTCCATTTTTAGATAAGCCAATATATGAATAATTATTTAATTTAGCAAGTGAAACATATTCTTCTTTGATATTAAGCATCTTGCTATTGCCGGCTAAATAGATATCTTCTCCTTTGATTGCCTTAACCCCTTCTCCAGCAATAAATTCAACCTTGTCGAATTCAGTATTGCCATTTGGATATTTTTTTAAGACAGCTTTAGCGATAGGGTGATTTTGAGTTTTCTCTATAGAACTTAATATTTCCACAAATTCATCATCGATAACCGTTGTTTCAACGACATTTAAACTATTTTTAGTAAGTGTGCCTGTCTTATCGAAAATGACTGTTTTTAAATTTCCAGTAATCTCTAAAATTTCTGGTTTTTTAATCAAAACACCTTCTTTAGCACTTCTGCCGGTTGCTACAGCTATAGCAGCCGGCGTTGCAAGGCCAAGTGCACATGGGCAGCTTATTACCAAAACACACATTGCAAAGTTTAAACTAAGTTCTATGTCTTTGCTTACTAGATACCAAATAATAAAGGTAACAAGTGAGATGCTCATAACTGCAAAAACAAAGTAATTTGATATTTTGTCGGCAAATCTTTCGATAGGGATTTTTTCTGTTGTTGCTTTTTTTGTGAGATTGATGATGTTAGATAAAACGGTCATGTTGGAACTTTTGGTGATTTTTATCTCAATTGTTCCAGTTGTGTTTATGGTTCCTCCGATTACTTCATCATTTATATTTTTTTCAACAGGCAAAGATTCACCTGTGACCATTGATTCATCGACGCTAGTTTGTCCTTTTATAATAATTCCATCTTGAGGAATGGATTCACCAGGCCTAACAATTAACGTGTCATTCTTTTTTATTTCGCTAATTGGCACTACTTTTTCCTCACCATCTTTCAAAAGATGTGCTTCCATCGGAATTAAAGTGGCCAACCCTCTAATTATTTTTGTTGTTTTGGTTTTGGTATTTCCTTCAATATATTTGCCTATTGCTACAATTGTAACAACCATGGCAGCTGTTTCAAAATATAGATTATAGTTTGCATAGCCTAAGTTAATTTTATATAGTGCCCATATTGAATAAAAATAAGATACACTGCTAGACAAAGCCACAAGGGAGTCCATATTTGGACTTAAATGAAACAATGATTTAAAACCCGAAATAAAGAAATGATTATAGATAAATAAGATGATTGTACATAATATAAGCTGCATGATAGCTTTATAGCTCAAGCCTACCATCATCATTGGATCTATTTGATCCTCCATATGCATTGAACTCATTGAAAAATACATTAGTGCAGCACATAACAATATTGAAACAATTAACTTGATTTTATCTTTATTAACTTCTTTTTCCTTTGTAAGAAGCAGCTTATAACCAGCATTGTTAACTGCTTTTGCTAAAGCGTCTTCGGAAATCTTGTTTTCATCATAGTTAATAGTTACTTCATTTTCAAGTAAATTAACTACAGCATTATTTACGCCATCACTTTTATTTAAAGCGTTTTCGACATTTCGCTTGCATATTACGCAAGTCATGCCTGATACTTCATAGGTTTTTTCCATTTCTACTCCTACTCTATACCCATGTGGGGTATTTTTATTGTATGCATGCTCTTTTTGAAAGTCAATAATAGGTTATAATTGTGTATATGAAAAGTGCGTTATATTTGAGAAGTGTTTACTCGCTTCTTTCTAGTATGTGTCAAATAGAAAGAAGTGTAAAAAAGGCAAAGGAACTTGGATATACTAGTTTAGCTTTGGTGGATAAGAACAATCTATCAGGTGCTAAATCTTTTTATAATGCATGTGTTAAGGAAAGCATTAAGCCGATATTTGGATTAGAGTTTGATTTGAAATTGGATGATAGAATTTATTCGATTATTTTGTATGCCAAAAATGATGATGGCTATTTAAATTTAATGAAATTATCTTCAATTATCAACAAGCAAGATAACAAGTATATTGATATAGAAACATTAAATATGTATCGTGAACATAATTTTCTCGTTTTGCCTTCCGATAATATGCCACTAACTATTGTTTATGGCCAAAAGGGTGATGTTAATAAATGTCTAGATTACCAAGAAAGGGTATTTGGAAAAGATTATTTGATTGGACTAGTTGATCACAATGTTTTAGCTAACATCAATCAAGATGAACATCTAAGAGATATTTATAAACAAAGAGGAATCAAATGTTTTGCGTTGTGTAGGACTTTATATTTGGAAAAAGATGATTATAAAGAGTATGAAGTTTTAAAGGCTATTAGAGATAAAAAGATTTTAAACGAAAATAGCTATTATGAAAAAGGTAGACATTTTTTAAATAATGATGAACTAAGTGAACTATATAGTGAAAGTGAACTAATGAATAGTGATGTTTTTGCTTCATATTGCAATGTTAAATTAGAATTTAAAACAAGTCTCCCTAGCTATCCAACGCCTAATGGCATTTCAAGTAAGGACTATTTGGTTGCCTTATGCAAGGAGGGACTAAAAAGAAGACTTAAAAATAACGTTAATGAAACATATAAGAAAAGACTTGATTATGAGCTAAATGTTATTTTGAAAATGCAATTTGAGAATTATTTCTTAATTGTTTATGATTTTATATTGTTCGCAAAGAAAAAAGGAATTATGGTTGGCCCTGGAAGAGGCAGTGCTGCTGGTTCTTTGGTTTCCTATTGCCTAGGGATAACAGAAATTGATCCAATCAAGTATGGACTTTTGTTTGAAAGATTTTTGAATCCCGAAAGAATTTCAATGCCTGATATCGATACTGATTTCCCTGATAATCGAAGGGATGAGGTTGTTTTATATGTTAAAGAAAAATATGGCGAGGATCATGTTGGACACATTGTTACCTTTGGTACTTTGAAGGCTAAACAAGCTTTAAGAGATGTTGGCAGAGTTTTAAACTATAGTACTAGTGAACTAGATTCAATATGCAAGCTTATTCCTTTTGCATATAGTGATTCACTTAAGGGTGCCTATGATAATCTACCAGTATTCAAACAAAAAATAGAAAGCGAAAAGAAGTATCGTGATTTATTTAAAATAGCTTTAAAAATAGAAGGCTTTCCAAGGCATCTATCTACTCATGCTGCTGGCATAGTATTTTCAAGCAAGCCTTTATATGAAGTGGTCCCTACTTATAGTATTGAAAATGACTTAAATTCTACCCAATATGTAGCTGAATTTCTTGAGCCGATGGGCTTAATTAAAATGGACTTTTTGGGCCTTAGAAATCTAGGCATTATTAGTGAGATTGTTGATGACATAAATGCAAATGAAAGGTTTAATATCAATAATATTCCTTTAAATGATGAAAAGACTTTTAAGCTTATTAAAGATGTTAATTTACTTGGAGTTTTTCAACTCGAATCTAATGGAATGATGAATTTGGCTAGAAAGATGTCTCCTAATTCTTTTGAAGAATTGAGTATGATGATTGCTTTATTTAGACCAGGTCCAATGGAAAATATACCTTTATTTTTAGACAATCGTGCTCATCCTGAACGAATTACTTATTTGGTTGAGGAATTAAGACCAATACTGCAAGAAACCTATGGCATTATTGTCTATCAGGAACAAATTATGCTTATAGCTAGAAAACTAGCTGGTTTTAGCTTGGGAAAAGCCGATGTTTTAAGAAGAGCGATGTCTAAAAAGAAGGCTAGTGAACTAGAAAGGCTAAAGCCTGAGTTTATTGAAGGCTGTATTAAAAATGGATATAGAGAAGATGTTGCTTTAAAACTATATGATTTGATATTAAAATTTGCTAACTATGGTTTTAATAAGTCTCATTCTATTGCCTATGGTTTAGTAGCTTATCGAATGGCGTATTTAAAAGCTAATTATCCTTTGTATTTTTATAAAGCTTTATTAAATGGAACAATTGGTTCAAGTTCTAAAACTTATGATTATCTAAAGGAATGCCGCAAAATTAAAATAAAGGTAAGATGCATATCCATTAATGAATCCTTTGATCGCTATTTGATAAAAGATAATTGTTTGATTATGCCTTTTGGAATATGCAAGGATGTTGGTTCTGTAAGCATTTCTAAAATTATTAATGAAAGAAATGCTAATGGCTTATATAAAGAATATATAAGCTGTATATGTAGATTGTATAAAGTTGGCGTTGAAAAAAATGTATTAGAAAATCTTATTTATGCCGGAGCTTTTGATGAATTTAATTTATCACGCAATTCAATGATTACTTCTTTGCCAATGGTTTTAAGATACGCTTCAACAAGAGGTGATTCGATATCTCTATTATCAAGCGATGATGATGCGCCTATTGTAGACGAACTAAAGGATAGTATGCTTATAAGAGCTGAAAAAGAAAAAGAAGTTTTGGGCTTTTATTTTAGTTTTAATCCTATTTTAGATGTTAAAGAAAAGAATAATATTGACACTATTTCATTGAGTGAAGTTGCAAATATGTTTGGCTTTCAAAAAGGATTTGGTATGATAAAGAGAATAAAGAGACATAAGACAAAAAAAGGAGATATGATGGCCTTTGTAGATGTCTTTGATGATAGTGGCGATTTATCACTTGCAATTATGCCAGATTTATATAAACAGTATGAAGAAAAGATTGCTAATTCTAAATACTTGTATTTTGAAGGAAAAGTAGATAGGGTTGGTTCATTGCTTGTTAAGAAGATAGAGGTTTATGCATGAAGATTTTAATTGTTGATGATGAGGTTAGAATAAGAGAAGTTGTTAAGGAATATTCTAAGGTGAATAATTTTGAATGCGATGAGGCGAGCGATGGCAAAAAGGCTATTGATATGGCACTTGATAATGATTACGATTGTATTATTTTAGATATCATGATGCCTGAGCTTGACGGCTTTAGTGCGTGTAAGAAAATAAAGGATAAAAAGGATGTTCCAATCATTATGCTTAGTGCTAGAAATGAAGAGGAAGACAAGCTGTTTAGTTTTAACATGGGTGTTGATGATTATGTGACTAAGCCTTTTTCACCAAAGGAGTTAATGGCTAGAATCAAGGCTGTAGCTTTGCGCAATAAAAAGAAAGAAAACGATAAGTTTATTTATGAGGATCTTATGGTTGATTTTGATGCTAGAGAGGTAATGATTGATTCTAAGAAAATTGATATGACTCCAAAGGAGATAGATCTTTTGTTTTATCTTATTAATAATAAAAATATTGCTTTAGATCGAGAAAAAATTTTGAATGTTGTTTGGAAAATGGAATATTTTGGTGAAGATCGTACTGTTGATACACATATTAAGATGCTTAGAAAATCACTTGGCAAGTATCGTGATTTAATTAAGACAGTTAGAGGAATGGGGTATAAGTTTGAAATTTAATTTTAAGGGCATTAAATTTAAAACTTGGATATATTTTTTGGTGTTTTCTCTAGTGATGTTAAGCTTGCTAGGTTTTTTGCTAATTGCCTTTATTAAGCCATACTATCGTGAAAATAGAATCAAGACGATTGATACAATTGTTTCTACTATTGAAAATGAATTGCTTGTAAATAAGGCTAGTAGAGAATCGGTAAGTAAAACTGATAGGCTTGTCAATGGAAATAATGTTTGTGCACTTATCTATAATGAAAATGGCTATGAAGTGTACAATGCTGATTCACTTGGTGAACTATGCATGCTTGATGAAGCAATAACCATTAATGATGAAGATTTGGTGATTAATGAAGATAGTGACAAAATTATTTCTATTTTAAATGAAAATGGTTCTTTAAATATAAACACTGTGTCTAATTCTTCAGGTTTAGAGATGCTTATTTATGCTAAGAAAATTAGCACTAATTTATCAAATTATTATTTGGTCATAAATGCTCCACTTGAACTTTTAGAATCTTATGTTGATTTTATTATGAACCAATATTTGATTATCGCTGTAGTGGTTATTGTTATAGCTTTAATTGTTTCTTTTGTTTTAGCCAATAGGATCACGTTGCCTATTGTGAGGATGCAAAAAGAGGCTACCAAATTAGCTAATGGTGATTATGACGTTGTTTTTAAAGACAAGGATTCTTATAGTGAAATAAATGCCTTAGCTGATACACTAGATGATGCTACAAATAAACTTTCAAAGATTGATGAATTAAGAAAGGATTTGGTTGCGAATGTTTCTCATGATTTAAGGACACCTATTACTTTAATTAGATCTTATGCGGAAATGATAAAAGATATTTCTGGCGATGATCCAATTAAACGAAACGAACATTTAGATGTTATTATTGATGAAACCGAGTATCTTACTAAGCTAATTAATGACATGCAAGAGTATTCTAAGATGCAGGCTGGTTATATTGAACTTCAAAAAACTAATTTTGATTTAAAAAAGTGTGCCAATAATGTGGCCAATTTGCTTGATGGACTAATTAAGGAAAAGAATATTACTTTAAAGAAAAAACTTAAAAGTGTAATAGTTTATGGTGATGAGCTGAAGATTCAAAGAGTTATTTATAACTATCTTTCTAATGCGATTAAGCATTCGGATGATAATAGTAAGATAATTATGACTATTATAGATTCTGACGAAAAAGTTCGTTTTGAGGTAAAAGATTTTGGCGATGGCATAAGCGAAGAAGCTCTTCCTTATGTTTGGGATAGATATTATAAAATTGATAAGAAGTTTAGAAGAAATGAGAATTCTACTGGTCTTGGTTTAGCTATAGCGAAGGCGATACTTGAGGCACACAAGGCAAAGTATGGCGTTGTATCTAAAGTAAACGAGGGATCTACTTTCTATTTTGAACTTTCAAAGGACTACGATGATGAGACAGAATGATTATTTAAAGTATATTAATTATCCTATTGTACAGGATTCAGAGATGTTTAAGGTTAATTCGGATACGGCTGCTTTGGGCATGTTTCTTGATGACTTAAAGGGCAAGAGCGTTCTTGATTTAGGCACTAATAATGGAGCACTGCTTTTATATGCACACTATCATAATGCTGGTCATTTAATCGGCGTTGATATTTTTAAAGAACCATTAGAGTTAGCTGATATCAATATCAAGCAGTATACAAATGATTATGAATTAATAAATAGCAAAATTCAGGATTTAGATATTAAACCTGTTGATGTGGTTATATGCAATCCACCTTTTTTTGAAATGGGTAATGTTAGAGCTAACAAGTTTTATAAAACGGCAATGTTTGAGGAAACCCTTCCAATAGAGGACATGTTTAAGGCATTTAGAAAGAATATGAAAGATAATGGCTGTGTATATACTTTATATCCTGCTGAAAGATTTCCGGAATTATATAACATGTGCTTAAAATATAAGTTGAAAATTATGAAGATGGTTTTTGTACATGATGAAAAAAGGCCTTATGCATCTAGGGTATTAATGAAGCTTAAGATTGGTCCTATGACAAAAATTAAAATATTAAGGCCAATAATTATAAAAAATGGTGATTTTATTGATACACTTAAATAGTTGAGAGGATACTTATGAGTAAGAAAAAAGATAAGAAGATTATTAAGATAGTTGCAGCTGTAGTGGTTTTTGTTCTTATTGTTACAGCTCTTGCGATTTTAGTTTTTGATCCATTTGCTTGGCGCAGCTCAAGTAATGGCAATGATGAAACTCCAGCTACAATCGAAGTAGAGGATGATGAAAAGGTTACTTTAGCTAAGCAATTGTATGTTGAAAATAGTACTATTTCAGATGACTATGTTGGTACAATCAAATTTGAATCTGGTTTAATTGATTTACCTTTTGTACAAGGAAGTGATAACAATACTTACTATCGTACTAATTGGAAAACAATGGAATATGATGAAGAAGGTTCTATTTTCCTTGATTCAAATAATACTTTAGATGATCAAAATTTGATTTTGATTGGCCACTATGTTTATGCAAGTTATGATGATAGCGGAACACATATGTTTACGCCATTAGCTAAGTTAATTGATGAATCTAATTATGAAGATAACAAATATGTTGAACTTTATTTAGATGGTGAAATTAGAAGATACGAGATTGCTTATGTTTATTATTGTCAATTAATTTCAGATGAAACTGATGGTGAATCTTTCTATTATACTGAAGATGGCTATGAGTTTTATGTTCCTAACTATACGCAGGAAATGTTTGAAAACTACATCAAAACAGTTAAAGAGAATGCTTTTTATGATACTGGTGTAGAAGTTTCTTATAGTGACAAATTTTTAACTCTTCAAACTTGTGTTGAAAATAGAGATGACTTAAGAGAGATTGTTTTGCTTAAGGAAATAGAAAGAACCACTTACGAAAAATAAATTTTGAAGGAATATGAAAATATTCCTTTTTTATAATAAAATTATTTCGATTTAGGGGGGGATTTATGAAAACAAAAGATATTGTAATTATTGCGCTTTGTTCAGCTATACTTGGCGTTCTTGCACCATTTTCCATTCCACTTGCAGGCAAAGTTCCGATTTCTTTAGCTACTTTTGTGGTTATGTTGTTTGGCTTGGTACTTGGAAAAAATAAGAGTGTTCTTGTTGTTGTAGTGTACATTGTACTTGCCTTTATTGGTCTTCCAGTTATGTCTGGTTTTACAGGCGGCGCAGCAAAACTACTTGGCTCAACAGGTGGATATGTATTCGGTTATATTCCGCTTGCCTATCTAACAGGAACCTTGGGACATGATAAGAGCGTTTTAAATAAGGTTCTTGGTATGATTCTAGGGACCGTTGTTCTATATGCTTTTGGAACAGCTTGGTTTGTTTATTATACAAAAATGGCTTTGGGTGCAGCTTTGATGGCTTGTGTAGTTCCATTTCTTGTTGGTGATGCAATTAAGATGCTTGCTTGTGTTCTTTTAGAACCTAAGGTTTCTAAATTGTTTGTAAAATACTATAAATAAATTAGAATAATTGTGAAAATAATAATATAATAATTTATGGAAGCGTTTTCTTTTTTTAAGGAACAGGAGGAATTTATTTATGAAGAAAATTAATCTTGAAGAATATGGCATTCATGGCACAACTGAGATTGTTTATAATCCTAGTTATGAAATGCTTTTCCAAGAGGAAACTAACCCTGAATTAGAGGGCTATGAAAAGGGCAAGCTAACTGAGCTTGGAGCAGTCAATGTTATGACTGGCATTTACACCGGTAGATCTCCTAAGGATAAATATATCGTTGTAGATGATAATTCTAAGGATACTATTTGGTGGAATTCTAAGGAATATCCTAATGATAACCATCCAATGAGTGAAGAAACTTGGAGTGTCGTTAAGGACATTGCTAAGAAGGAGTTAAGCAATAAGAGATTGTTTGTTGTCGATGCTTTCTGCGGTGCTAACAAGGATACAAGAATGGCTGTTAGATTCATCGTTGAAGTTGCTTGGCAAGCTCATTTTGTAAAGAATATGTTTATTAAGCCAACTGAGGAAGAACTTGAAAACTTCACTCCAGATTTCATTGTTTACAACGCTAGTAAGGCTACCGTTGAAAACTATGAAGAACTTGGCTTAAATTCTAAGACTTGTGTTGCTTTCAATATTACAAGCAAGGAACAAGTTATCATCAACACTTGGTATGGTGGTGAAATGAAGAAGGGTATGTTCTCAATGATGAACTACTATCTTCCTTTAAAGGGCATGGCAAGTATGCACTGTTCAGCTAATACGGATATGAATGGTGAAAATACTGCTATCTTCTTTGGCTTATCAGGCACAGGAAAGACTACTCTTTCTACAGATCCTAAGCGTTTACTAATTGGTGATGATGAACATGGATGGGATGATAATGGCGTATTCAACCTTGAAGGTGGCTGCTATGCAAAGGTTATCAATCTAGATAAAGATTCTGAACCAGATATCTATAATGCAATTAGAAGAGACGCATTACTTGAAAATGTTACTGTAAGTGAAGATGGTAAGATTGATTTCGCTGATAAGAGCGTAACTGAAAATACTCGTGTATCTTATCCTATTAATCACATTACAAATATCGTTAAGCCTATTTCTAGTGCACCAAGTGCTAAGAGCGTAATTTTCCTAAGTGCTGATGCATTTGGCGTATTGCCTCCAGTATCTATCCTTACTCCAGAACAAACTAAGTATTATTTCTTGAGTGGATTTACTGCTAAGCTTGCTGGTACTGAAAGAGGCATCACTGAACCAACTCCTACTTTCTCAGCATGTTTTGGCCAAGCATTCCTAGAACTTCATCCAACAAAGTATGCTACTGAACTTGTTAAGAAGATGGAAAAATCTAATGCTAAGGCTTACTTGGTAAATACTGGTTGGAATGGAACTGGTAAGAGAATTTCTATCAAGGATACTCGTGGTATCATTGATGCTATCTTAAATCATGATATTGATAATGCTCCTACAAAGAAGATTCCTTACTTCGATTTCGAAGTTCCAACTGAACTTAAGGGCGTTGATACAGGCATTTTGGATCCTCGTGATACTTATGATGATCCAAGTAAGTGGGATGAAAAAGCTAAGGATTTGGCTTCTAGATTCATCAACAACTTTAAGAAGTATGAAACAAATGATGAAGGAAAGGCACTTGTTAACGCTGGACCTAAACTATAATACTAAAGGGGAATATAATGGTTAGAATTGTTGAAACATCAGTGCGTGATGGCCATCAATCATTATTCGCAACAAGAATGACTACCGAAGAGGTAGTCAAACTTTGCGAAATATACGATAAGGTTGGCTATAGCGCTATTGAAGTTTGGGGTGGTGCTACATTTGACTCTTGCATGCGTTTTTTAAATGAAGACCCTTGGGAGAGACTTAGAGCCGTTAGAAAAGTTTGTAAGAACACTAAACTTCAAATGTTATTTAGAGGGCAAAACATTTTAGGATATCGTCACTATTCTGATGATGTTGTAGAAATGTTCTGCAAGAAATCTATTGAAAACGGTATTGATATCATTAGAGTGTTTGATGCTTTAAATGATATTCGTAATTTAAGAACAGCTGTTAGTGCTACTAAGAAATATGGTGGTGAATGTCAAATAGCTTTATCTTATACAACTAGTCCGGTTCATACTGTAGATTACTATGTTGAATTGGCAAAGGAAGTTGAAAAACTTGGCGCAGATTCATTATGTATCAAAGATATGGCTGGCGTACTTACTCCAACTGATGCAAGTAAGTTAATTAAGGCTTTAAAGGCTGAAATCAAAATTCCTTTAGAGCTTCATTCACATTGTACAGCTGGTATTTGTGAGATGACTTATATGGCTGCTATTGAAGCAGGTGTTGATATTGTGGATACATCTTTATCTCCTTTATCAAATGGTACTGCACAGCCTTCTACTCAAGCATTATGTTATGCTTTAAAGGGCACTGCATATGATCCTAATTTAAATATGGATGAGATGCACAAGGCTGAGCCTATTATGACTGATATCGTTAATAAGTATGTAAAGAATGGCTTATTAAATCCAAAGTCACTTCAAATTAATCCAAACATCTTAACTTATCAAGTACCTGGAGGTATGTTGTCTAACATGATTAAGCAATTAACTGAGCAAGGTGCTATGGATAAGTATGAAGAAGTCTTGAAGGAAATTCCAAGAGTAAGAAAAGATCTTGGTTATCCACCTCTTGTTACACCAATGTCACAAATGGTTGGTACTCAATCTGTATTGAATGTCTTAAATGGTGAAAGATATAAGATGTGTGTAAAAGAAGTCAAAGATTATCTTTTAGGCAAATATGGTAAGAGTCCAGCTGAAGTAGATGAAACAATTAAGAAAAAGATTATTGGTGATCAAGAGCCAATTACTTGCCGTCCTGCTGATTTATTAAAGCCTGAATTTGAAGAAATGAAGGAAAAATATAAAGATATTGCAAGATGTGATGAAGATGTTCTTTCTTTAGCTTTATTCGAAAGCGTTGCGACTGATTTCTTAAAAAAGAAATACAATCCAGAGCCTGAAGTAGAAGTTGAAGAATTTGAAATGCATATTTAGGGAGACATAAGAAATGATAGATGGTAATTTAAAATTTGCTTATGGAACTGGAGCTAGCATAGCTTTAATAGCTATTGCGATGGTGTTTGTTATTCTTTTTCTAATTATCATATTGACTGAACTAGTTGCAAAAGCATTTAAGTCAAATGAAAAAGAAGAAGTAGAAGCAAAACAAGAAGTTAAGAGCCAACCTGTTGTTAAAAAGGCAAGTTTAGATTTAAATGATGAAGATGCAACAGTGGCAGCACTTGTTGCGAGTATTGATTATCGTTCAAAATATAAGGGCGATGTACAAGTAGTAAGTATAAGGGAGATTTAAGTATGAAAATTTATAAAGTAAAAGTAAATGGTAAAGTTTATGAAGTGGAACTTGATGAAGTATCTGAAAAAAATGGTAGCGTTGAAGCTAGCCCTAAAGCAGAATCTGTTAGTGATGTAAAGGGAAGTGGCGAAATCAAGGCTCCTATCGCTGGAAAAGTAATTGATATCAAAGTTAATGTAGGTGATACTGTTACCAAAGGTCAAACAGTAGCTGTTATTGAAGCTATGAAACTTGAAAATGAAATTCAAGCAAGTGTTGAAGGCAAAGTTGTTGCTATTAAAGCTAGCAAGGGCGGACAAGTCGCAAACGGCGATACATTGATCGTGTTAGGATAATTTATGAATATCGGTAATTTTTTAGGAGAATTTCTAAAGTCAACCGGCATTTATAGTTTCTTCAGTGGAAATGGCTGGATGAATTTAGTTATGATTCTTATTGGCTTGGTATTCTTATATCTTGCCATTAAGAAAGGCTTTGAGCCATATCTATTAATTCCTATTTCATTTGGTATCATTCTAGTAAATTTATTACCAGAAATTTATATTACTTATAATGATGCGGGTGAAGTAGTAAGTAGAGGCTTGCTTGGCTATTTACACTTAGGTGTTGAATGTGAATTGTATCCTTGTCTAATTTTCTTAGGCATTGGTGCCACGACAGACTTTGGACCATTAATCGCTAATAAGAAAACAATGTTACTTGGAGCTGCTGCTCAAATTGGTATTTTCGTTGCTTTCTTTGGCGCATTATTCTTGGGATTTAATTTCTATGAAGCTGCAAGTATTGGCATTATCGGTGGTGCTGATGGACCTACTGCTATTTTAACTAGTAATAGACTATTAACATTATCTGGTTCTGAACAATATTTAGCTCCAATTGCTTTGGCAGCTTATTCTTATATGGCGCTTGTTCCAATCATCTTCCCTCCAATTATTAAACTATTAACTACTAAGAAGGAAAGAATGATTAAGATGGAACAATTAAGAGAAGTTTCTAAACAAGAAAAGATTCTTTTCCCAATTGTTATTACACTGATTGTTTCACTAATTGTACCTAGTGCTACACCTTTGATTGGTTGCCTAATGCTTGGAAACTTAATTAAGGAATGTGGCGTTGTGCCAAACTTAACTAATACTGTCGCAAATTCATTATTATATATTTGTACAATCTTATTAGGTTTATCTGTTGGTGCTACTGCTCAAGGAACTAGTTTCTTGACACTTCAAACATTATCAATCTTTGCTTTAGGTATCTTCGCGTTTGTTGTTGCCTGTGCCTTTGGCATTATTGGCGGCAAGATTATGTGCGCTTTATCACATGGCAAAGTTAACCCTATGATTGGCGCTGCTGGTGTTAGTGCTGTACCTATGGCTGCTAGAGTTGTTCAAAAAGAAGGACAAAAAGAAGATCCAAGCAACTTCCTTCTTATGCATGCAATGGGGCCAAATGTTGCTGGTGTAATCGGATCAGCTATTGCAGCTGGTATCTTATTAACTATCTTTGGCTAAAATATGAAAACTATCCATTTTGAAACTATTGATTCAACAAATACTTATTTGAAGGAAAATTATTCTAAATTAGATGATTTTACTTTTGTGAGTGCTGATTTTCAAAGTAAGGGTAGAGGAAGAAATAATCGAAACTGGAAAAGCGAAAAGGGTGAAAGCTTGCTCTTTTCGCTTTTAATTAAAGATGAATCACTAATGAAGGAATTTAAGAGTTTATCTATCATTAGTGCTTTATCTTTAATTCAAGCTTTTGAAACGATGGGCATAAAAGATCTATCCATTAAATGGCCTAATGATATTTATTATAAAGATAATAAGCTTGTTGGCATTTTACTTGAGGCTGTTAGTACGACCAAACTTGAATGTTTGATTGTTGGCATAGGTATAAATGTTAATCAAAAAGAATTTGAAGGTGACTATAAAAGACAGCCAACTTCTTTATATAAGATATTAAACAAAGACATTGATATAGATAATTTAAAAAATGTTGTTTATCAAAAACTAGAAGAAAACTTTTCGCTTGTTAAAAAAGGGTTTGACTTTTATCCCAAAATTACAAAATATGATTATTTAAAAAATAAAGAGCTTGATGCTTATCTTGATGATGAAAAAATGCCAATTAAAGTAATTGGCATTAATAACGATTATTCTTTAAAGATTGTTGTTAACAATCAAATTAGAGATATTGAAAGCGGTGAAATAAGCTTCCACGTATAATTATTTCACTTCAATACTATCTAGAAAATCAAGAATCCAAGATTTATTTTGTTCGTATTCTAAATTTGTTTGATGGATATTGACTCTATAATAGCTATTGTTTTTGTGATAGAAACCATATACTAAACAATCTTCTTTTTCAAATTCTTCATTTGTTTTGTTTATATCGCTTTCTTGAAATAGCCATACTTCATGATTATCTTTTTTTAGATAGTTTTGTTGTGCTGACATATCCAATTTCAATTAAATTTGCTTTAGTATTATTAATAAAAATATCTAAGTTATTTAAATCAGTTTTATCTATATCTATTAACTCAAAAACAAGGCTATTTTACTATCTTCAATTGTTAATATATGGGCTTCCTTTAGCCAACTAATAGGCTCTCCGTTAACAGTACCAACATTACTGTTATCTTCTTCTACTAAAACAACATTAGAAGGAACTTTATAAGTGAATGTTCCAATTTGAGTCTTAGATGAACATCCAAATAAAATTAAAAATAGTGCAAAAATAAACAATAATATCTTTTTCATGTTTTTCTCCTTAAAATATATATTGTCCTATATGCTTATAAACATGATTAATATTTCACAAGCTAATAGCAATGCCAAGAAAGCGGGATTTTTCGTATTCTAATAAACAATATAAAATGAGCGTTTATGCTTTTAATTCAAGGGACTTTTATGTTATTATATTAGTGTTGTCTCCCGGATAGGGTCTCAACCGCACAGAGAAGGTATTCAAGCATAGCACCTTAATGGCGAGTCTATATCAAAGAAAGGAGAATATGATGTACGCAATTATTGAAACTGGCGGCAAGCAACTTAAGGTAGAAGAGGGTTCTGTAATTTATGTTGAAAAGTTAGACGTAAAGGAAGGCGAAACTTATACTTTTGATAAAGTTGTTGCTGTTAATAATGGTGAGTTAAAACTTGGTACTCCTTATGTAGATGGTGCTAAAGTTACTTGCAATGTTGAAAAACAAGGCAAGGAAAAGAAGATTGTTATCTTTAAGTACAAGTCTAAGAAGGGTTCTACTCGTCGTAAACAAGGTCATCGTCAACCTTATACAAAGTTAACTGTTACTAAGATCGCTTAATGATCAAAGTTTCATATAAACTTGATGGTGATAATTACACATATTTAAGTGTTAAAGGCCATGCAAACTTTGATGACTATGGCAAAGACATAATATGTGCAAGTGTTTCCAGCATTGTATTTGGACTTATGAATTGTCTAGATGGCTATACTGGAATTACGATTAGAGATTTAAAAAATCACATTGAAATTATTAACAATAGTAAGTTAGATGAAGTGGATAACTTCTTCAAGCTTACAATAATTCAGCTTAAGACTATTGAAGAGTCTTATGGTGAGTTTATCAAAGTAGAAAGGAAATAAGTATATGAAATATATCTTAAATATTCAATACTTCGCTTCTAAGAAGGGTGTTAGTTCTACTAAGAACGGACGTGACTCTCATTCTAAGAGATTAGGTGCGAAGGTTGCCGATGGTCAATTTGC
The DNA here is from genome assembly GCA_963607765.1 of Paratractidigestivibacter sp. Taxonomy (GTDB): domain Bacteria; phylum Bacillota_I; class Bacilli_A; order Erysipelotrichales; family Erysipelotrichaceae; genus Colivicinus. The sequence goes on from CAVDDT010000003.1 coordinate 39,069, forward strand.
TACTGCTGGTTCTATCATTTACCGTCAAAGAGGTACAAAGATTCACCCTGGTACAAATGTTAAAAAAGGTGGCGACGATACATTGTTCTGTACTTGCGATGGTGTTGTTAAATACGAACGCCTTGGCAAAGATAAGAAGAAAGTTTCTTGCTATCCTGTTGCTTAAGATCATAAAGGCCTTCTATAGGCCTTTTATTTTTAGAAAAGTATGCAATTTATAGATAAAGTTAAAATTAAATTAAAAGCTGGAAATGGTGGCAATGGACTCGTTGCTTTTAGACACGAAAAATATAATCCATTTGGTGGTCCTATGGGAGGAGATGGAGGAGATGGCTCTTCTATTGTCTTTGAAGTGGATACCAACAAAAGCACTTTACTTGATTTGAGATATTCTAAATTAATTAAAGGAGAAAATGGTGAAGATGGCAAGTCTAATAATATGTATGGAGAGTCTAAAGAGAATGTTGTTGTAAGAGTTCCACTTGGCACTATTGTTAAAGATTTGAGTGACGGTAGTATTATTGCTGATTTAAATACCGTTGATTCTACTGCTGTAATTTGTAAAGGTGGCAAGGGTGGCAAAGGCAATAGACATTTTGCTACTTCACGAAATTCTGTTCCTGAAAAGGCTCAATTAGGTGAAGCTGGAGAAGAAAAAGAGGTCGAAGTAGAACTTAAACTGTTAGCTGATGTTGGTTTAGTTGGTTTCCCTAGCGTAGGCAAGTCTACATTATTGTCGGTTGTCTCAAAAGCAAAGCCAGAAATAGCTGATTATCCATTTACTACGCTTGTTCCTCAACTTGGAATGGTTAAGGTTAAAGATAGTTCTTTCGTTATGGCTGATTTGCCAGGGCTTATCAAGGGTGCCGCTATGGGCAAAGGACTTGGCCATGAATTTTTAAAACATATTGAAAGATGTAGATTGATTCTACATGTAATTGATATGTCTGGCGAATATCGAGATCCGGTTGATGACTATAAAGTTATTAATGAAGAACTTAAAGCTTATCCTGGAAATTTAGAAACTAGGCCTCAAATTGTTATCGCTAATAAAATGGATGGAGATAACGCAAAAGCTAATCTAGATAGATTTAAAAAGGCTTATCCTAATTTGAAAGTATTCGAAACTATTACCATCATTAATGAAGGTTTACAACCTGTTTTGTATGAAATAGCTAAAGAGCTTAAAGAATTGCCTCAATTTGCGTTATATGATGTTAAAAAGTCTGAAGAAAAGGTTGTTTATACATTTACTCCTGATGAAGAATTTAAAGTTTATAACGAAGGTAATGGCATCTTTAGAATTGAAAGCGATAAGATTGAAAGATTGTTCGCAAGAACTAATCTTAAGGATGAAGAATCTGCACTTCGCTTCTCTCGTGCTTTAAGTAAAATGAAAGTTGATGAAGCATTAAGAGAAAAGGGTTGCAAGAATGGTGACCAAGTATTTATTAAAGATTATAGCTTTGAATTTATTGATGATGAAGAAGAAGATGAACTATTAGATTAGTTCGTCTTTTTTTGTATTTAAAAAGCCACTTTTCAGTGGCTTAGTTTAATTATTCAGCTTTATTATCACAACCAAGAACATCAGTAATCTTATGCTTTACTAATTCCTTGATGTTGTTTCTAGCTGGCTTCAAGTACTCTCTTGGGTCAAATTTTTCAGGATGCTCATCGAAGAATTTTCTAATTGTACCAGTCATAGCAAGTCTTAAATCTGAATCGATGTTAATCTTACATACAGCCATCTTAGCAGCTTCACGTAATTGAGATTCAGGAATACCGACTGCATCTGGCATCTTGCCGCCATGTTCATTGATCATCTTAACGTATTCTTGAGGAACACTGCTTGAACCATGTAGAACAATTGGGAAACCAGGAAGTCTTCTAGATACTTCTTCTAGGATATCAAATCTTAGAGGTGGAGGTACTAGGATTCCTTCTTCATTTCTTGTACATTGTTCAGGCTTAAACTTATAAGCACCATGAGAAGTACCAATAGCGATTGCAAGTGAATCACAACCTGTTTCCTTCACGAATCTTTCAACATCTTCAGGACGAGTGTAACTAGAATCTTCAGCAGAAACTTTTACTTCATCTTCAACACCTGCTAAAGTGCCAAGTTCTGCTTCAACCACAACACCATGAGCGTGAGCGTATTCAACAACTTTCTTAGTGATAGCGATGTTTTCTTCTAGAGGTTTACTAGAAGCATCAATCATAACTGAAGTGAAACCATCATCAACACATTCTTTACATGTTTCGAAAGTATCACCGTGGTCTAAGTGTAAACAAATTGGAAGACCAGTTTCGATTACAGCTGCTTCAACTAACTTAACAAGATAAGTTCTGTTAGCGTAAGCTCTTGCTCCCTTTGAAACTTGAAGGATAACTGGTGCATTGCATTCTTTTGCAGCTTCAGTAATTCCTTGAATGATTTCCATGTTGTTTACATTGAAAGCACCAATTGCGTAACCGCCTTCATATGCTTTCTTAAACATTTCTTTAGTAGTAACTAATGGCATATTTTTTCTCCTTTTTCACTTCCATAATTATAATACAAATAGCTTATAGATAAAAATGTGAAAATATGCACTATATCCTAAAACTATCTAATTGTCCTGTAAATGGGGTATAATTATGACCATGAGTTTAATAGAAGTAAAAGATTTATGTTTTTCCTATGTGGAAGGAAAAAATGTTATAAATAACATCTCTTTTAATATTGAAAAAGGAGACTATGTGACTATTATTGGCCATAATGGTTCTGGCAAATCAACATTAGCTAGACTTTTGATTGGCTTGTTAGAAGCAAAAAGTGGCGAAATAACAATTGATGGCTTAAAGCTTAATGAAGAAAATGTATACAAGATAAGAGAAAAGCTTGGAATAGTTTTTCAAAATCCAGATAATCAATTCATTGGCTCGACTGTAAGAGATGATATAGCTTTTGGCCTTGAAAACAGACTTGTTCCATCTAATGAAATGGATGATATTATCATTAAATATGCTGGTGAAGTTGGACTTGGTGATTATCTTGACAAAGAACCAACTGCCTTATCCGGTGGTCAAAAACAAAGAGTAGCCATTGCTGGAGTATTAGCAATGCAACCAGATATTATTATTTTTGATGAAGCTACTAGCATGCTTGATCCAAGGGGCAAGAAAGATATAAAAGCTTTAATGAATAGTATTCATAAAGACAAACATTTTACAATTATTTCGATTACACATGATATTGAAGAAGTTTTACAAGCAAGTGATTGTATTGTTTTAAATAGGGGTGAAATTTTTATGCACGATACTCCAACAAATGTTTTTAAGCACCCTAAAGAACTTTACAAGATTGGTTTAGATATTCCTTTTAATTTAAAAGTAAAAGAAGCTTTAGAAAATGAAAAGATTAAATTAAAGAATACTGATTTAGATAAGATGGTGGATGAATTATGGCAATTAAATTCAAGAACTTAAGTTATATCTATGATGAGAGTATGCCTTATGCTCACACTGCTTTAGATAATATTAATTTAGATATCGAAGAAGGAAAGATTACGGCTATCATCGGTCAAACTGGGAGTGGCAAATCAACATTAGTTGAACATTTAAATGCTTTATTGCTTCCAAGCGGTGGAAGTTTGGAAATTCTTGATCATACAATTGTTGCTAAAGAAAAAAATAAGGGCTTGAAATCATTAAGACAACAAGTTGGTTTGGTATTTCAATTTTCAGAATATCAATTATTTGAAGAAACAATTTTAAAGGATGTTGCTTTTGGCCCAAAAAACTATGGGGCAAGCATCGAAGAAGCCAATAAGAAAGCTATAGCTGCTTTAAAGTTGGTCGGCATTGGTGAAGAACTTTTTAACAGTTCTCCTTTTGATGTTTCAGGTGGCCAAAAAAGAAGAATAGCGATTGCTGGAATATTAGCACTTGAGCCAAAAATAATTGTTTTAGATGAGCCTACAGCTGGGCTAGATCCTAAGGGAAGCGAAGAAATGATTAATCTTTTCGTTGACTTAAACAAGAAGTTTAACAAGACTATTATTATTGTTTCACACGACAATGAAATGGTATACAATTACGCCGATAATACTGTTTTAATGTCTAATGGAAGGGTAATTTATAATGGTTCAACTCTAGAATTGTTTAACAACGGCGAACTTGTTTCTAAATATAATCTAATTAAGCCAAATCTAGTTGAATTCAAAGACATGCTTAATCAAAAAGGTTTTAATGTGCCAGGAAATGTAAGAACAATTGAAGAGCTAGCTAGATTTCTTAAAAAGGAGATTAGAGGATGAACAATTTAGTATTTGGTAAATATATTCCTGTTGATTCTCCAATTCATAGATTAGATCCTAGAGCTAAGTTGATAGCTTTGTTTGTGCTTATTGTAGCTATCTTTGTGCCAACTTCTTGGTGGGCATATTTAGCATTAGCGGTTGGAATTTTGATTATTGTCATATTAGCTAAAATTAAGTTAAGTTTGATTGTCAAAACATTAAAACCAACAGTTATTATGATGATATTTTTGTTGATTATAAATTGTTTAACCATCAGAACTGGCGATGTGCTTTGTAACATATTGGGCTTAAATATCTATTCTGATGCGATATTCAATACTCTGTTTATTGTAGTTAGACTTCTTTTGATGGTGAATGTCACCACAACGCTTACTGCCACTACTAAACCACTTGATTTGACACTTGGAATAGAATCGTTGTTGTCTCCTCTTAAAGTATTTCATTTTCCATATCATGAGATAGCTATGATGATTTCGATTGCTTTAAGATTTATTCCGACTATTATTGAAGAGACGATGCGTATTATGAATTCGCAAAAGTCTAGAGGTGTTGATTTTGAAGAGGGAAAAATGAGCGAAAAAATAAATGCGATATTATCTTTAATTATTCCTCTTTTCACCGTAGCTTTTCAAAGAGCTTACGAACTTGCGGATGCAATGGAGGCAAGAGGATATATTCCTGATAAGGAAAGAACTAGATATCACGTATTAAAGTTTGATTTTAATGATGTTTTGTTTGTTTTGTACGCAAATGTTTTATTAGTGCTGTCTATTTTATCTAGAATTTATTTATGAGATATAAAGTAACTTTAGCCTATAATGGCAACAATTATGTCGGTTTTCAATCGCAAATTAATGGACTAGCTATTCAAGATGCAATTGAAAAAGCTATCAAAATTATTTTTAAAGAAGATATTAGAATAATTATGGCGTCTAGAACGGATGCTGGAGTTCATGCCTATGGACAAGTTATTCATTTTGATAGCGAAAAGAAAATGGATGCTTATAAACTAAAGGGTTCTTTGAATGCTTTAACGCCTAAAGATATTCATATAAGCAAGGTTGAAATTGTTTCGAATAAATTTCATTGTCGTTTTGATGTCAAAAGCAAGACCTATGAATATTTAATAAATGTTGGAGAATATAATGTTTTCTTAGATGGTTTTGCTTACCAATGTTACTACAAACTTGATTTAGATTTAATGAAGAAGGGCGCTGAATTATTTCTAGGAACACATGATTTTTCTAGTTTTAACACAACTCCTTATGAGGATAAAAAAGATCAAGTTAGAACAATTAGTGAGTTTAAAATTACTAAAAATAAAGATTTGATTAAGATAAGGGTAACTGGCGATGGTTTTTTAAGGAATATGGTAAGAATAATGGTTGGAACTCTTATTGATTTAGGAAGAGGCCAAAAAAATCTAAAGGATATTGAAAATATGCTTCTTTGTCCATCAAAAAATACAAAAAGATACAATATCACTGGAAGTGGATTGTATCTTGTAAAGATTCGCTATTAAACTAATTCGAAGCTAATTTTTCCTTTGTTTTTTACACAATCAACATTTGCTATTGCACCGTTTATTAATGTAAAACATGGGGTGGTATGACCAATATCCATTTCGCTAACATAAGGTATATCTTCTAAAGCCATTCTGTAAGCTTTTTCATATTCGTCAATATATTTTGAATTTTCTGTATTAGGGAAGGCGACTCTTCCAAATAAGACGGCTTTGCAATATCTAAAGTATCCGGCATTTTTAAATTGGAGAAGTGTTAAATAGGTATCAAATGCGCTTAGGGCAAAATTATCCATGTACCAAATAATTCCATCATCTTTATATTTGTCAATAAAATCATTTGTGTAATCATATTTGGTGCCAATAATTTTTCCAATACAGTCAAGGCATCCGCCAATCATTCTACCTTTTATATGAATGTTGTTATTGCTTTTATAAGATACTCTATGATAAATATCATTTTCTTTTATGGAATCAATGAACTTTTGATATTTTTTATATGAATTTTGAGTAACTAGATTTCCCTTTAATATCTCAAGATTATTTTCTTCATCAACATTTCCATGATATTGGCATGCGTTAAAGCCATAAATAGTAGCAATATCCAACATTGTGGTAACAGGATATAAAAGATTAGTTGGATCACTTGCCCCCATTATCCATTTAGGATTTTCCTTTATATGTTCATAGTTTATATATGGTAATGTTTCTAGTTGGCCATCTCCTCCGGCTGCACACACTATCATTTTCACATTTTTATCTAAAACTAATTCATCTAATTCTTCCGCTCTTTTTATTGCAGTGTTAGAAACTAGGCCATTAATTCTTACTGAATTTGTTTCTTTGATTTTGTATTCTTTTTTTAAGATAGAAATTGAATTATCGTAATCTTCAATCTTATGTCCCACTCCTTCGCTTAGTGCTACAACGCCGATTGTGTCTTTTTTCTTCAAAAATTCTGGATATATCATATCTAGATTATAGCAAATCTTTGATACAATGAATTTAACAAGGTAGGAACAATATATGAAATATGTGATGGCGCTTGATCAGGGTACAACTAGCTCTCGTTGTATTATTTTTGATAAGTTAGGCAATATGGTAAGTGTAGCTCAAAAGGAGTTTACACAATTTTATCCAAAGCCAGCTTGGGTTGAACATGATGGAAAAGAGATTTTTCAGTCTATTTTGGATGTGTCTCGTCTGGCTCTTAAACATGGAAGAATTGATCCTAAGGATATCGCTTCTATTGGCATAACCAATCAAAGAGAAACTACTTTAATTTGGGATAAAAATGGAGAACCAATTTATAATGCGATTGTTTGGCAATGCAGAAGAACAAGCGATATTATTGATAAGCTTGTCAAGGATGGTTATAGCGATTATATAAGAGAAAAGACGGGACTAGTTCCTGATGCGTATTTTTCCGCTAGTAAGATTAAGTGGTTGCTGGATAATGTTGATGGAGCTAGAGAAAGAGCTGAAAATGGAGAACTTCTTTTTGGGACGATTGATACTTGGCTTATTTACAATTTAACTGGTGGCAAGGTTCATGCGACTGATTATACAAATGCTTCTCGTACAATGCTGTTTAACATTAAGGAATTAAAGTGGGATGATGACTTATTGAAATTATTTGATATCCCAAAAAGTTTACTTCCTGATGTTTATCCTTCTAGTCATGTTTATGGCGAAACAACGAAAAAGCTTTTTGGCAAAAGCATAAAAATTGGTGGAGCTGCAGGTGACCAACAATGTGCCTTGTTTGGGCAATGCTGTTTTAATAAAGGTGATATGAAAAATACTTATGGCACAGGATGTTTCTTGTTGATGAATACTGGCAATAAATTGGTAATGTCTAATAATGGCCTTTTAACAACAATTGCAGCTAGCAGAGATGACAATGTAAATTATTGTTTAGAGGGTTCTATATTCATTGGCGGAGCTGCCATTAGTTGGCTCAAAGACGAATTAAAAGTTATTAATTCAGGAAGAGAGAGCGAACAATTTGCTTCAGAAGTTAATGATTGTGAGGGTGCGTATGTAGTTCCAGCTTTTACAGGTTTAGGCGCTCCATATTGGTCTCAACATGCTAGAGGAACGATCGTTGGTATTACACGTGGCTTTAATAAGAATCATTTAATTCGTGCAACACTTGAATCTATTGCTTATGAAACATACGATATTGTCAAGGCTATGGAAGAGGATACAAAGGTTAAAGTTAAACAGCTTAAGGTTGATGGTGGCGCAAGTGGAAATAATCTTTTGATGCAATTTCAAGCTGATATTTTAAATGCAAAAGTATATCGTCCAGAATGTATTGAAACTACGGCTTTGGGTGCTGCATATTTGGCTGGCTTGGCTGTGGGCTTCTATAAAGATGAAGAGGAAATTAGATATAATTGGTCTATTAATAAAAGCTTTAGTCCTTTAATGAAGAAGAATGTTAGAGAAGAAAAGATAAAGGGTTGGAAGAGGGCTGTTGATACTGCTTTATATTGGGCTAATAATGACTAATGTGATAAAATACTCCTGTTTAAAAGGAGTATTTTTTGTTTATGAACACACCTTTAGCTTTAGCGTTTTTATTTTTTGCAGGTGCTTTACTTGGCTACTTATTGGAATTTTTGTTTAGAAATTTAATTAGCCATTCAGGACCTAGAGGAAAATATTTTATAAATCCTGGTTTTTGCAAAGGACCATATTTGCCTATTTATGGAGTTGGTTTGGTGGTGATGTTTGCGATTACTTACATAGTTAATGATAGACTTGAAAATCCACCGGCTATTATTGTAATTATTGGAATCACAATTGCGATGACTCTTATTGAATTTATTGGCGGAGTTTTTCTTCTAAAGGTAATGAATTTAAGACTATGGGATTATCGAGAAAGATGGGGTAATGTAATGGGCGTTATTTGCCCGTTGTTTTCCTTCTTTTGGGGCGTTATAGGTGCTTTTTATTACTTGCTAATACATCCATTAGCTATTGATGGAATAATTTGGCTATCAAATAATCTTGCGTTCTCTTTCTTTGTTGGCTTTTTCTTTGGTGTATTTATAATAGATGATGTTATTTCTACCAAGGATGCAATTGATATCAAGCATTTTGGTGATATTAATGGCATCGTCGTTAAATATGATGAATTAAAGGACTTGATTCAAAAGAAGCGTTTGGAGGCTGAAAAGAAGCTTAAATTCTTTAACCAAACAGCTTTCGAGAATATGTCTTTGTCTGAAACTTTAAGTAAATATACTGAAATTCTTGAAAATAAGGCTGACGTTTTTAAGAGTAGAAGAAAGAAAAAAGAAAAATAGTTCTTGTCATGTTAAAATCTATGTATGAACATGCAAGAAGAACTAATGAGTAAAAATGGCGTTGCTAGTATCAAGCTGGCGAAAAGCTTGATTAAAATACCTGTTGGCGGTAGAATCCCAACAATCTTAGAACTGGCCAATGAAAATAATTTAGCTATCGGTACAACTCATAACGCTTTAAGAACTTTGATTAAGGCAAATACAATTAAGGTGGTTTCTAAAGGACATTTAGGTTCTTTTCTTGTTGAAAAAGATTTAAAAAAACTTTTAAGTTTTATGGGCATCAATTATTTGTTTGGGGCAATGCCTTTGCCTTATACAAAAAGATACGAAGGACTTGCTTCAGGTCTAATAAGTCAAATGGAAAACGTCTATGATATTCCGGTTAATTTGGCTTATATGCGTGGAGCTAAAATTAGAATTGCAATGCTTGTAAGTGGCCGATATGATTTTGCGATTATTTCTAAATATGCTGCTATTCAATATTTAAAACTACATGATGATATTAAAATAGTCGCTTCTTTTGGCAAAAATTCTTATACATCGAGTCATGTTATTATGTTTCATGATTCAAGTGCCAAAAATATTGAAGATGGTATGAAAATCGGAATTGATAGATCTTCTATTGATCAGGTAGAATTAGCTAAAAAAGTTTGTTTAGGCAAAAAAGTGGAATATGTTGAAATAGAATATTCGCATATCATTGAACGCATTATTGCTGGTGATATTGATGCGACGGTTATGAACATTGATGAAGCAATTGATAAGCATTTAAATATTAATTATAAAGAAATTGATAGTGATAGCGATTCTACTGTTGCGGTTTTGGTTTGCAAGAAAGATGCCGATGAAATAAATGATTTGTTAGCTAACTTGTTAGATGCTAATGCTGTCTTGGATATTCAAGAAAAAGTATTGGATGGCAAAATTCAGCCTAGTTATTAGGTGTTGCACATTAAGAATGTTTATTGTATTATATGAATATACAAATTTTTGAATAATGAAAAGTGATGTTAAATGTTACCGCTGTGGTACAAAAATTGATGTAAATTATAAAAATATTGGAATTATCACAAAATGTCCACATTGTAACGCTAAAATGACTCTAGATAAGAAAAGCTATCGTACGTTAAGAATAGTACGGTATCTAGTTGTATTGCTTGCTTGTCTATTTATTGTATTTGGTTTATCAAAACTAAATAGTAAAGAATATGCTTTAACTTTTATTTGTTTATCAATAGCTTTAGCCTTTGGACTTGTTGCAGATAGATTGTGTTTATGGTTAGAGTACAAGATTTTTGGATTAAATTATGTTGAATATATTTCAAGTAAAAGGGAGAAGTAACTATGAATTTTGATGAAAGATTGCAAATGTATATAGATGGTGAGTATATTACAAAAGAAGATGCAAACAATGTTAATAAAGTTGTAGATCTTTTTAAGGATGAATTTGGGATTGAATTGTCAGAAGAGAATGCTGGCATGTTCATAGCTCATTTATGTGCTGCTTATTCACGCTTGCATAATGGTGAAAAGATTGAAACTTTGCCTGTTGAGATTCTTAACGAAGTTAGAAACACTTCTACATTTAATAAATCGCTCGATATTGTAAAGAGAATTTTTGAAGTTACTAATTCTTCTCTTGATGAAGAAGAAAAGAATTATCTTCTCTTGCATATAAATAACTTACTTGGCAGTTATGGTGAAAGTGATGGCACACTTTAACCATTAAACGATAAAATTTAGGAGGAAAAATATGGAATTTGAATTTTCACTCACATTTAGAACTATTGTTCTAGTCTTAGTATGTGCTTGGGCCGCACTGCTTTCTCACAAGAGTATTTCAAACTTCAACGATGGCGCTAGACCAGTTTATCCAGAGCTTATTGAAGGAAGAATGACTCGTGCTGAATTTGCAGTTGTTGTTACTGGCATGGGAATCGGTTGGGTACTAGCTGGCTTTAGCCAATGGCTAGGAACTGGTTTGATTGCTTGTCACTTAACATTAATCGCAACAGATTGTCTTGGTGCTTGGGCTCCAAATAAATGGGTTGCTTTGCTTGTTGGCGGTGCTTATGGTGCTTTGTGTGCTTTAGGAACTAACGTTATTAATAGTGCTTTTGCTGCATTGCCTTATAACTTCTTATCTGATTTAACACAAATCACAACTCCTGCATTACCTGTATTCTGTATGTATCCAGCTGTTGCCATCGCTGGTCAATTTGGTGCTAAAAAAGGTATTATCACTGGTGTTTTAGAAGGCTTGATGTATATTATTTGTACTCTAGTTGGAAAACTTACTATTGGTTCTGTTTCAATTAGTCTATATCCATATACATTCGCTATGTTAGTTGGCATGATTTGCTTAGTAGTTTTTGCTATTAAATCAACTAAGTCTGAAGAGAAAGTTGATACTTCTTCTGAAGAAGAAAACTTATTTACTAAGAATGCTGATCGAATCAAGAGTAATTGGGTTTACCTATGCATTCAAGGTGCTTTAAACGCTTTGGCTATTAAGACTTTATCTCAAGCTTATCAACCATATGTATTAGCTAGTGCTATTGAAGCAAATGATATGTCTGTATTCTATCTTGCGATGGTAGGCGTAATTATTGCCTTTATTCCACTAATTGTTTCAACATCTCTTGCTACTGGTGTTTATCAAGCTGTCGGTTTAACTTCTTGTATGTTATTTGGCGTTCTTGCTCCAACTTGGTGGCTAGCTCCAATATTTGGCTTTGCTGCAGAATTTGTTGAAATTCAATTACTTGGATTGCTTGGCAAATTATTATCTAAATTTCCTGCATTATCTAAGTCAGGTGATCATATTCGTGATGGTATGATTTCTTGTTTAACTATCGCTTTAACTGCTGGCTCATTCTTGGCTGGTAATGCTATTTGGGGTGGTGTTGGCATTATGATTATCGGTGGATTCTATGTTCTTAACGAAATCTGTGGCCAACGTATTCCAAAGACTGCTATTGGTCCAATTGCTGCCGTTGCTGTTGGTGTAGTGTATAATATTGTTATAGCTTTAGGACTTGTAGTCCTATAAAAACAAACGGAGGGCTTTTCTTATGATAAAGATTGAATGTTGTGGCTTAACTTCAACGCAAACTAAACAAATTATTGAAAAAGAGTTTCCAGGTGAGGTTGAAGCTTACACCGATGCTGATATGGTAGCTGCTAAAAAGGTTAAGAGTGGTGAAGTTGATTACTATTTGGGAAGTTGTATGACTGGCGGCGGTGGCTCGCTTGCTACAGCGATTATGGTTCTTGGATATAGCAATTGCTTAGTTGTTTCAAGACAAGGAAGTTGTCCTGATAACAAAAAAGTACGTAATATGGTTTATTCTGGTAACCATAAGGCATTCGGATATGTTAAATCTCATACCGAACAAATAGTTCCAGCTTTAGTTAGGGCTCTTATTGATAAGTCAGAAGGAAAGCCTGAATAAAAATTATTAGAATAAGGCACTCTTTCTAGAGTGCCTTTTTATAGAAAGAAGTATTTTATGATTAGAACTGTTCTTGGGGATATAAACAAGGATTTACTTGGCATCACCATGGCTCATGAGCATTTTATTGTTGACTTAGATCGTATTCGTAAAGATGGCGTGTCAAAAATAGAAACTGTTGATGAAGTTATTCCAGAAATTGAATTAATGAAGGACTTAGGTGTTAATTCAGTTTTTGAAGTGACCACCAACGATATGGGAAGAGATCCAATAAAATTAAAAAAAATCAGTGAAAAAACAGGTATTAATATTGTATGTTCCACCGGTTTTTATTTAAGTGAATATCATTATGATTGGTTAAATGATTTAAGTGAAGAAGAAATTGCTGAAATTTTTATTAATGATTTAACTAAAGGCATAGGCGATACAGGAATTAAGGCAGGGTTAATAGGGGAAATAGCTTCAAGTAAGCAAAGCTTTGTTGGACTAGAAAAAAGAATTTTAAAGGCTGCTGGAATAGCTAGTGTTAAAACAGGTGCTGCTGTAAGCACTCACACTGGAAGAAACACTTCTAAAGAAACTGTTGACATTTTACTTGACGTTGGTGTTAATCCTGATAAAGTTATTATCGGCCATCAAGACTTAATTGATGATAGTGAATATCATTTAAGTTTGCTTGAAAGAGGCGTTAATATTGCGTTTGATACTTGTGGTAAAAGTGCTTATGTAAAAGATGAGATTAGAGCTAAGAATATTATTAAATTAATTGAAAAAGGATATGGCAATCATATTGTTCTTTCTAATGATATTTCGCGTAGAACATATTTTACTAGTTATGGCCAAAATGGTTATTTGTCAGTAATGAAGATTGTTGTTCCTCTTTTAAAAGAATATGGAGCTTCTAAGGAAGACTTAGATAAGCTTCTAATTTATAATCCTGCAAGAATTGTTGATAATGATTGGAAATAATTATGTTTTTAGATAGACTTGAAAAAAATAATCCTAAGTTAATTGATTTTGGCCTTAAGGCTGTAAAAAACGGAACAGTTCTTCCTGATTCATATATTCTTGATTTAGATGTTTTTAAAGAAAATGCGTCATATATGAAGGTAGAAGCTGATAAATATGGAATTAAATTATTTTTCATGCTTAAGCAAATAGGTAGAAATCCACTTATTGCTAAGATGCTTATGGAGGCAGGATTTTCTGGCGCGGTATGTGTAGATTATAAAGAAGCATTATGCATGATTGACAATGGAATTAAAATCGGCAATGTTGGCCATCTTGAACAAGTACCTTTATGTTGCTTGGATAAAATTGTATTAAGTAGACCTGAAGTTATAACTGTTTATAGTTTAGAAAAAATTGAACAAATAAACGATGCTTGCAAAAGGCATAATTTAAGACAAGGCTTGATGATAAGACTAACGGATGATGATTCTAACCTTTATTCTGGACAAATTGCTGGTTTTGATAGTAAAGAGCTTCAAAACATTATTGATAAAGTAAATAAATTAGATAATGTTTATATTAAGGGATTAACTGTTTTCCCGGCTTTATTATTTGATGATAAAAAGGGAAAGATAGTTCCTACCAGCAATATAAATGCGCTTAATAGGGGCATTGAAGTGTGCAAGAATAATTCGTTAGATGATTTATTGATTAATATACCTAGTTGTACATGTTGCAGTTCTATTCCTTTGATTAGGGAAATTGGTGGCAATAATGGTGAACCGGGACATGGCTTATCTGGTACTACTCCATTACATGTGATTAGTGATGAAAAGGAAAGAGTTGCTTATTGCTATGTCTCGGAAATTTCACATAACTTCAAAGACAAAGCGTATTGTTATGGCGGTGGTGAATATCGTAGAGGCCACATGCATAATATTTTAATTGGTGATGACTATAATAGTGCAATTAATAGCACTGTATCTAATCCGGATATAGATTCAATTGATTATCATTTTGAGATTGATGGCAATTTTAAGGTTGGTGAGCCTTGTTTAATGTGTTTTAGAACACAAGTATTTACAACACGCAGCAATGTGGTTGTTGTTAAGGGAATAAGTGAAGACAAGCCTGAAATATTAGGAACTTTTGATGGCTTAGGAAGAAAAATTGGAGTTAATTGGCATGATTAGTGATAATAGGATGGCTCATAAGTTGGCTCTTTTAAATCCATATAAATCGGTTGTTAAAGCCTTTGATGTACAAGAAGATAAAATTTTAGTTGGTATTAAGAATGTTAGCTCTATTCCTAATACTTTGATGCATAAATTGGAAAACTATGGGTTTATGCTTCATACTATTGATAAGAAATCTACTCTAGCAGGAAGAGCGGTAGATACTGATTTAATAAATCCAATTACTGGTGGGTATATGTCTGGCTCTAGCTCTGGCACTGCGTTAAATGTTTTTGCTGGAATTAATGATTTAGGCATTGGAAACGATGGTGGAGGATCTGTTTTAGTTCCTGCAATGTGCGTTAATGTTACTGGCTTTATATCAAAATTGATTGAGAAAGATAGACAACAGAAATTAAAGCCTAATACCGATGGCATGGTAGCTGGAAATTCTTTGGGTTTTATTGTTAGAGATAGAGACATCTTGCTTAAGGCAATTAAAGATGTTCTTAATTTGGAAAGTGATTCTAGCTACGGGCTTGTTTATAGTGATAGGAATTATCTTGGCATAAATAGCGAGATAGTAGCTTTGATTGATGATAATGCCGATAGAAAAGAACTGGTTCCTTTTTTAAGTGACCTATTGTCAAAATGCGATGTTTTGATTAAACAAGAAGGCCCGGTTGATTTATATGGCTTTGGCGATAGTTTATTTGGCCATTTTGATGCTCGTACAAAAGAGATTCAAAGAATGGCTAATAAGGGCTATGCTAGAGTATGCAATATTTGCGGTGCTACCGCATTATGCGTTCCCGGTAGAGAACTTGGCGTTTCTACTTTGCTTATTTGTGAAAGCAAAGAAGAGAAAATAAAGAAATTATTAAAGGCATATGAATATATCGAAGATGTTCATGATGAATTAATTGAGAGATATTTTTTGGATTACAATAGCTATTTCAATGAGGGCTATAAGATTTAGGAGAGTTTATGAAATCATTTCCATTAAAGAGTATAAGTATTGAAGAAGCAATGGGCAAACAATTTAAGCTTGTTGATTGCATTGCTAGTAATTTTAAAGGCGAAGAGATATTGAGCAGTGGTGATTTGGGCATTCATCAGCCAGAAAACGAGCCAGTCACAACTTCAAAGGTAGAGAAGGTTATTGCGGATTTCTTTGGCCAAGAGAAAGCTATTTTGGTAAGGGGGGCAGGGACAGGCGCACTTAGATATAGCTTGTCTGCTTGCTTTAAACCTAATGATAAAGTTTTAGTACATAAAGCTCCTATTTACTCTACTACTCAAACTAGTTTTGAGATGTTTGGTTTGATTCCAGTTTATGCTGATTTTAATAATTTAGATAATATTAAGACTGTGCTTAATGATAAAGAAATTAAGGGTGCTTTAATTCAACATTCTAGGCAAGTAATAGAAGACAGTTATGATTTAGGTGAAGTGATTAAGGCTATTAAAGATGTTAATGCTGATTTGCCTATCGTTATTGATGACAACTATGCAGTTATGAAAGTTAAAAAAATTGGTTGTGAATTGAATGGTGACTTAAGTGCATTTTCTTCTTTTAAATTGCAAGGTCCAGTTGGAATTGGCGTTGTTGTTGGCAAAGAAGAATATATTAATAAGATTAGGAAGATGCATTATTCTGGAGGTTGCCAAGTTCAAGGCTATGAGGCTATGGAAGTTTTACGTGGCTTGATTTATGCTCCTGTAATGTTGGCTATAACAGCGATGGAAGCAGAAAAAGTTTTGGCCGAACTTAAAAATGGCACAATCAAGGAAATTAATGATGCTTATATTGCTAATGCACAATCTAAGGTTTTACTTATTTCTTTTAATGAACCGATTGCTAGAAAAGTTTTAGAAAATGCCAACAAGCTTGGTGCTTTGCCTTATCCTGCTGGTGCTGAAAGTAAATACGAGATGGTTCCACTGTTTTATAAAGTATCTGGCACTTTCTTAAAGAAAGATCCTAGCCTTATTGATTATATGATTAGAGTTAACTGCAATAGAGCTGGCAAGGATACGGTTATTAGAATTTTAAAAGAAGCTATTAGGATGACAAAAGAAGGTTAGAAGATGAAAAAAAGATTTGTTGTTATTGTTTTAGACGGATTTGGTATGGGTGCTACCAAGGATGCTTATATTGTTAGGCCAGGAGATGAAAAGGCTTCAACTTTGGGAAGCATTTTGAAGGATTTTCCTGATATGTATTTGCCTAATTTGGAAAAATTGGGGTTAATGAATGCTTTTGGTTCTGACTCAAATAAGATGAAAAGAAATCCTTTGGCTAATTTTGGTAAGGCTGAACTAATGCATTATGGCGCTGATACTTTTATGGGTCATCAAGAAATCATGGGCACTCTTCCCAAAAAGCCTGATGAACATCCTTTTCAAGAAAAAGTAGATATTGTCTATAAGCATTTAAAGGATGCTGGCCATAAAGTTGATTATGTAACTTGTCAAGGGCTAAAGTACCTAGCTGTTGATGATTATGTAACTGTAGCTGATAATTTAGAGGCTGATCTAGGTATGTGTTATAACGTTACTGCACCTCTTGACTATATTTCTTTTGAAAAAGAAGTTGAGATAGCTAAACTTGTAAGAGAAGTTGTAACTGTAGGTAGAGTAATTGTTTTTGGCGGCACTGGAAACAATATGCAGGATTTATATAACGCTCAAGAAGTAAGAGAGGGAAGATTTATTGGCATTTCTAGTTCTAAGTCAAAATCTTATGAACAAGGATATCAATGTCTTCATTTAGGATACGGTGTTGATCCTGAGGTTCAAGCTCCGACTATTTTAACTAAAGCCGGCATTGGCTGTACTTTAATTGGAAAGGTTGCAGATATTGTAACTAATAATTTGGGCACTTCCATTAGTTGTGTTGATACTGCTGAATGTCTTAAATTAACGTATCAAGCTTTGCTTGACAACGATGTTGGTTTTATTTGTACCAATGTGCAGGAAACGGATTTGGCTGGACATAGTCAAAGCTCAGAAAGATATAAAGAAGTTTTAGAAATTGCCGATAAGGGTTTAAATGATATTCTTAATGCTATTAACGATGATGATGTTTTACTGATTATGGCTGACCATGGCAATGATCCTGATATTGGCCATTCAAAGCATACAAGAGAGAATGTTCCTTTATTGATTAAGCATGGAAATGTTACTGGTGTTAATGTTGGACTTCGAAAATCTTTATCTGATGTAGGGGCTAGTGTGTGTGATTTCTTTGGCGTTGATGCGCCTGAAAATGGCACTTCTTTTATGGACTTATTAAAGAAGTAATCACATAATTTTCCATAATTAATCCATTTATATTTCACATTAGAATTTTATTATTATAGTGTAAAGTGAATAAGAACTTTACATATCCCCCCCTTTATCTTATATATAAACAAAAGACGGGCCACAATATGTGGTCTTTCTTTTTGGCCAAATATTATATAATTAGTGCAAGAGGTTATTAACTATGAAAAATGATGTAAAGTGTTACCGTTGCGGTACACCAATTGTGTTAAACAATAAGACAATAGGAGAAGTTGTTACATGTCCTCATTGTCAAGGCAAGATGTCTTTAGATAAGAAAACAAATAGATGGTATAAAGTCTATCGTTATGTTTTTATCTTACTTGTTTCTTTATTGTTAATATTTGGCTTATTTCAAGTAACTACTAATTTTATTATTTTGATTCTTGCATGTATTTTGATCTCGTTTTTTATCAGCAGTGTGGCAGATGGTGTAGCTTTATGGCTTACATACAAAACTGTTGGATTAAGCTATGCACATGTTGAGACTGAAAAAGAATTAAAAAAGCACAACAAGAAATAAAAAGAACCGTAATAACTTCACAGACAAGCAAGTTATTGCGGTTTTTAAATTTCAAAATAAGTGCGTAATAATTGCAAAAAGGATGAGCTTGAGAAAAAACATTGCAAAGCAATTATTGAAAACATTAAAGAAATCATAATTGTCTAGAAAAAAGTAATTGCAAGGTAAATGTTATTTTACCAAGAAGTCCAAGAATATCAGGATGACCAAGAGAAAACATTAAAATATGATGCGAGATAATTTTATAAGTTTTATTAGTTAAGAAAATAACTTTATTCTATTTGTTAGTCTAAAGGCAACTTTATGGTAAAATCTATGTAAAGGGATTATCCCTTGGTAATTTTTAATGAAAGGATAAATGAAATGAAAAAGTTACTAACTGTATTGTTATCTTTCTTCATGGTATTCGCTTTAGTTGGATGTTCAAGCTCTAGCAGCAGCGATTCTAGTGAAGGAGATGATTCTTCTGATGCAACTGATGATAGCGAAGGTTACAAGGTTGCTGTCGTTACTGATGTTGGCCAATTAAACGATGGTGGTTTCAACCAAGGAACTTATGAAGGTGCTGTTGCTTTTGCTGAAGCAAACGGTTTATCTTACAAGTATTACCAACCAGCTAATGGTTCTGATGCAACTGATGATGACAGAATCGCTGCTATGAGACAAGCTGTTGAAGGCGGCGCTGAAGTTATTGTTACTCCTGGCTATCTACAAGCTACTGCTCTTCAAACTGTTGCTGAAGAAAACCCAGATGTTAAATTTGTTTTCGTTGATGGTTGGGCTGTAGGTCTTGATAACGTTACTGCTATTTCTTACCATGAAGAAGAATCAGGTTTCTTCGCTGGTTATGCTGCAGTTAAAGATGGTTATACAAGCTTAGGCGGCACATTCGGTGGTGCTGGTACAAATGCTGCTTGTAATAGATTCGCGTATGGTTACGTTCAAGGTATCCAAGCTGCTGCTGAAGAATTGGGAGAAACTGTTGATGTAACTATGTCATTCTTATATGGTGGTTCATTCTCTTCTAGTACAGAACTTCAAACTCAAATTTCTGGTTGGTACAACAATGGTGTCCAAGTAGTATTTGCTTGTGGTGGTTCTATGCTTCAATCAGTAAAGGCTGCTGCTTCTGAAACAACTGATGGCAAGATTATCGGTGTTGACGTTGACCAAGCTAGCGAATCTGATAGAGTAATCACTTCTGCATTTAAAGGCTTAAGCGAATCAGTTCAATTAGTTCTTAACGAATGGAACAATGGTGAGTGGGATAGCAAGTTAGCTGATCAATTATCTAACTTAGGTGTTAGTGATAATGCTACTGGTATTCCTACTACTGAATCTTCTTGGAGATTCAATAGCTTCACCGTTGAAGAATATGAAGCTATTAAGGAAAAAGTTGCTAATGGAGAAATCACTATTAGCGCTGATTGTGCTGACCTTTCAACTGCTGAAGGTTGGGATAGCTTAAAAGCTAGCTGCACAAACGTTAATTTAAATCTTGAATATTAATTTAAAATAACATTCTTTTAGAAGACACCCTTTGGGGTGTCTTCTTTTATAAGATATGAATAAAGGAGAAAGTTTATGGAAGATAATTGCGTAATTGAAATGCGCCATATCACAAAAGTCTTCCCGGGTATTATTGCCAATGATGATATTAATCTTGGCCTTAGAAAAGGGGAAATTCATGCCTTGCTTGGCGAAAATGGTGCAGGTAAGTCAACACTGATGTCAGTTCTTTTTGGCTTATACCAACCAGAAAAAGGGGAAATATTGTTTAATGGCAAGCCCGTTAAAATCACTGACCCAAATGTGGCAACTTCTCTTGGAATAGGAATGGTTCACCAACATTTTAAGCTTGTTGAATGCTTTACGGTTTTGGATAATATTATCTTAGGTTGTGAAGATTCTAAATTCGGTTTTGTTCAAAAGAAAAAAGCCAGAGAGAAAGTGTTAAAACTTTCTGAAACTTATGGCTTGCACGTCGATGTTGATGCTAAAGTTTCCGATATTACAGTGGGTATGCAACAAAGAACTGAAATACTAAAGATGTTATATCGCGATAATGATATTCTTATTTTTGATGAGCCTACTGCTGTTTTAACTCCACAAGAAATTGATGAGTTAATGCAGATTATGAAGAATCTTAAAAACGAAGGCAAATCTATTTTATTTATATCTCATAAATTGAACGAAATAATGGCAATTTCTGATCGTTGCACAGTTCTTAGAAAGGGCAAATGTATTGGTACCGTCAATATTAAGGACACTACCAAAGAGGAACTTTCTAGCATGATGGTTGGCAGAAATGTTAAGTTTGCAGTAGATAAAGATCCAGCAAATCCAAAAGATGTAGTTCTTGATATTGAACATCTTGTGGTTAAGTCTCATACGCATAAGAAAAATGCGGTAAATGATGTTTCTATTAAAGTTAGATCTGGTGAAATTGTATGTATTGCTGGTATTGATGGAAATGGTCAAACCGAATTTGTTCAAGCTATTACTGGTTTAGATAAAGTTGAATCTGGAAAGATTATTTATAAGGGAGAAGATATTACTCATAAATCTATTCATTATAAAAATACTCATGGTCTTTCTCATATTCCTGAAGACAGACACAAGCATGGTTTAGTTCTTGATTATTCTCTAGAACAAAACCTGGTTTTACAAAGATATTTTGAACCTGAATTTCAAAAGAATGGTTTCATTAAATTTGATAAGGTTAGAGAATATGCTAACAAACTAATTTCTGAATATGATGTAAGAAGTGGTCAAGGTCCTATTACTACTGCTAGATCTATGTCTGGTGGTAACCAGCAAAAAGCCATTTGTGCTAGAGAAATGGATAGACAACATGATTTATTAATTGCTGTACAACCTACAAGAGGACTTGATGTTGGTGCTATTGAAGACATTCATACTAAGATTGTTAAAAAGAGAGACAATGGTGATGCTGTATTGCTTGTTTCTCTTGAAATAGATGAAGTAATGAGTCTTTCTGATGTTATTTATGTAATGTATGAAGGTAAAATTGTTGGCAAATTAGATCCTAAGAAGATTGATGTTCAAGAATTAGGATTATATATGTCTGGTGCTAAAAAAGATGAAGTAAAGGAGGAAAAATAATGAGCGAGAAAAAAGAAAATATGTTTTCCAAGCTTTTGAAAAGTGATGGAACTAGATCGTTATTATCTTCTATTATTTCTATTTTGATTGGTATTTTCGTCGGCTTTCTAGCCATGGTTGTTATTACGTTCATTAGTCCAAACAATACTATAAGTGATGCACTAGGTGGATTAAAGATAATGTTCTTAGGGCCATTCTCTTCTTCGGTAACAAAGTATGTTTTATCTAATACTGGTAATATGATTTTCTATGCAGTGCCTTTAATTTTTACAGGTCTATCTGTTGCCATTGCATATAAGACTGGCTTGTTTAATATTGGTGCTCCTGGTCAATATATCATGGGCACAATTGGAGCATTGCTTGTAGCGCTTTATATTCCAACTACAACTAGAATTGCAGGAATTGGTGTTTGGCTTTTAGCGTTGCTTACTGGTGCTTTATTTGGCGCTTTATGGGGCATGATTCCAGGCTTGCTTAAAGCGCTCTTTAATATAAACGAAGTAATCATTTGTATTATGACTAACTGGATTGCTGCAAATATTTCTTCTTGGGTATTTAAGTATACAACAGCTATTCAGTCTACAGAGAATACAAAAGGTGGTTTCTTAGCCAAAGTTACTAATAACTACACCCCTAAGATGGGACTGGATAATTTATTCCCTGGTTCTTTAATTGATGGAGGCATAATTATCGCAATTATTGCTGCTGTTGTCATTTATATAATCATGAATAAAACGGTATTTGGCTATGAATTAAAAGCTTGTGGAGCTAATAAAGATGCTGCTAAATATGCTGGTTTAAGTGAAAAGAAAAATATTGTTATTTCTATCGCAATTGCAGGTGCTTTAGCCGGCATGGGTGCTGCATTGTATTATTTAAACCCAGGAATTGAATACAAGTATGTTTCTCAATATTCAAGCCTTCCTTCGTATGGCTTTAACGGCATCGCCAGTGCTTTCTTGGCAAATTGTAATCCTATCGGAATTATTTTCTCGTCTATATTGATTAGATATTTAAATGTTGGTGGTGACTATCTTGTTAAAGTTGGTTTTAACCGTTATGTTGCTGATGTTGTTGTTGCGGTTATCATTTATATGGCAGGCTTTACAAGAATTATCAAAGAAGCTTTATTAAAAGTTCATCCAAATCATAGAAAGAAGGAGAAACTAGAAGAAAAAGTTTCTGATTCTAAGGAGGCAACCAAATGAGTAATTTTATTTTAATAATGCAAAAGACAATGATTTATGCAACTCCGCTTTTAATCGTTGCCTTAGCTGGATGTTTTGCTGAAAGATCAGGCATTATCAATCTTGCCTTAGAAGGCGAAATGATTTTTGGCGCATTTATTGGTGCTGTATTTGTTAATATATGGCAAACTGCTGGAACTTTTGCTGATAATCAACAGCTAATGTTTGTCTTGGCTCTTTTGATTTCAGGTATTGCTGGTGCATTGTTTTCATTACTATTATCTTTTGCGGCAATAAAGTTAAAGGTAGATCAAACAATTGCTGGTACAGCTCTAAATATGTTAGCTCCTGCAATTTTCTTAACTGTTTGTTTGGTTTTCTTCTCACAAGAAAAATTAGTTATGAATCCGATGCCAACGTATGTAATCTTACACGATGGCGATATGAATCCGATTTATGAAATATTCTTTAATAAGTCGTACATTTCAACATACATTGTATTCGGCTTATATGTGGTATTATCAATTTGGCTATATAAATCAAAAACCGGAACTCATTTAAGAGCTTGTGGCGAGCATCCTCAAGCCGCTGATTCAGTTGGTATCAATGTTTATAAGATGAGATATCTTGGTACAACAATATCTGGTTTCTTAGCTGGAATCGGTGGCTATGCTTATATTGCAACTGTTTCTGCTGGTACTGCTGAATCTGGTGTTGGTGGCATGGGCTTTCTTGCCTTGGCTATCATGATATTTGGAAACTGGAATCCAATTGGTATCTTCTTTGGATCATTATTGTTTGGCTTCTTGAAGTGTATTGGCCCGTTAGCTAACCAAATATCTTTCCTAAGTGCGTTGGGGTTAGATATTTATTTCTACAATATCATTCCATTTGTGATTGTTATTGTTGTATTGATAATTTCTAGAAACAAGTCAGGATGTCCTAAAGCAGAAGGAATTCCATACGACAAAGGTCAAAGATAAAATAATAGCGATAAGTGTTAAGCTTATCGCTTTTTTATTATTAGGTTTGATATAATTTTATAAACGGTTATGTTGATTATAAAGAAGATGTGGTATGACTTATTTTATATTATTATTTTGAATAATTTTATATTTTTTAATAAGTTTACACTTTCTTTGTTGAAGGGGATTAATTAATGGAAAAGTACGTTGTTGGTGTGGGTGCAACCAATGTTGACTTGTATTGCAAATCAAATATTGAAATAAGAGAACATTTTGATCATCCTAGTACCATTCATTACACTTCTGGTGGTGTTACTCGTAATATTTTAGAAAATATTACTAAACTTGGCTTACCTTGCAAGCTTCTAACAGCTGTTGGGAAAGATATCTATGGTAACTATTTGCTTGAAAAAATCGCGAAAGTTGGTATCGATAATAAAAATATTGCAGTAATAAAAGGCGGTCGTACAGGTCTGTTTGTCCAAGTTCAAGACAAGGATAATGATATGCATCTTGCGATGTGTGATATGGGCATTCTTAAGCATATAAATGTCGACTATATCAAAAAGAAAGCTAAAGTTTTTAAAAACGCTAGTGCAATTGTGCTTGATCCTTCTTTAGACAATGAGGTTTTGGAGTATATTTTTGATAACTTTAAGGATACTCCAATTTTCTTGGATCCTATATCCGATATTTATGCTAAAAAGATTAGACCTTATTTGAAACATCTTTATTGTATAAAGCCTAATAAGAGTGAACTTGGCGTTTTAGCAAACATGAAAATTGATACACATGAAGATTTGCTTAGTGCATATAAGAAGGTTTTAGATAAAGGTGTTAAAAAGATATATGTTTCTCTTGGCAAAGATGGCTGCATGTACAATGATGATAATAATACTGTTTTGACTAGAAAATTTAGAGAAGTAGATAATGTTGTTAATGCATCAGGCGCTGGAGATAGTTTTTTTGCTGCAATAATTTACAGTTTTGTGAATAATGTCAATCTTGATGATACAATAAACAATGCATTAGGTGCTGGCATTGCTGCAATTACTTGCGAAGAGACCATCAATCCTAAGATGTCTATGCGTTTGCTAAAGAAGATTATAAAGGAGAATAAATAAATGAATTACAAAGATTACTTAAGTATCACTCCTGAGGTTGAAGAGGCCTTAGCTAGTGGTAAACCTGTCGTTGCCTTAGAAAGTACTATTCTTTCTCATGGAATGCCTTATCCTGAGAATTTGGAATTTGCTCACAAGGTAGAAGAAATTGTTAGAAGTGAGGGTGCTATCCCTGCTACTACCGCTATTATTGGTGGAAAACTTAAAGTTGGATTAAATGCACAAGAAGTTGAAATCATGTGTAAGGCTGAAAATGTTGGAAAAGTAAGTAGAAGAGATGTTGCGGTATATTTAGCAACTGGCCAAACTGGTGCTACTACTGTTGCTACTACTATGCTTATAGCTTCTCTAGCTGGAATTAAGGTATTTGCTACAGGCGGCATTGGTGGAGTTCATAGAGGCGCTGAAACAACTATGGATATTTCTGCTGATCTTCAAGAACTTGCTCATACTCCTGTATTTGTTGTATGTGCTGGATGCAAATCAATTCTTGATATTGGACTTACTCTAGAATATCTTGAAACTTATGGCGTTCCTGTTCTTGGCTATCAAACAGAAAATTTCCCAGCTTTCTATTGCCGTGAATCTGGCTTTAAAGTTGATTATAAATTAAGTGGTGCACAAGAGGCTGCAAAGATTATTAAGACTAAATTAGATTTAGGTCTTGAAGGCGGTGGCTTAATTGCTAATCCAATTCCTGAAGAATACGGTATGGATTCAAAGGAGATGGATGTTATTATTCAAAAGGCTCTTGATAGTGCCAAGGCTGATCATATTCGTGGCAAAGCTACAACTCCTTATTTATTAGCTCATATTAAGGATTATACAGAAGGAAGAAGCTTGGCTAGTAACCTACAATTAGCTTACAATAATGCCCGTGTAGCTAGTCAAATTTCTGTCGAACTTTCTAAGTTAGAAAAATAATTATTTTAAAAGTTAATTTTCAATAAAGCTAGAGCTTGCCTCTAGTTTTATTTTATAATTGTTTAGATGAAAAAAATTTTATGGTATGTTACTGATTTTTTTGCTAGCATGAGAAAACATCATATTGAAATGTATTCAGCTGCTAGTGCTTATTATATTTTTATTTGTATCATTCCTTTTTTGACTATTTTGATTTATTTGATTCCTTATACTTTTATAGATAAGGATATGGTTATTAATATCGTAGAAAGTCTTTTTCCATCTAATACATATACATTTAGTTTTAATCTAATTGACGAAGTATATACTAGAGTATCAGCTTTATTGCCGATTTCTATTGTGATTATGTTTTGGACGGCATCTAAAACTGTTGTTTCAATTAGAAATGGTTTGAATGATATAAATGAAATTATTGAAAAAAAGAATTTTCTTATAGTACGTTTGATTGCCACACTGTATACGGTTATAGCTATGCTACTAATCCTATTTATTTGCTTTTTATCTTTGTTTGGCACAAGAGTTCATGAATTATTAGCTAGATACGATTTAAAAGTTTTAAATTTTTTGAATGTTTTAATTGATTATAAGGTATTGATTACTTTGATTGGTTTTTTCATCGTTTTCTTGATACTGTATGCTTTCTTGCCAGCTAAAAACAATAAGCTAAAAAATGTAATTCCAGGAAGCATTTTTTCTAGTATAGCTTGTTTCTTATTTTTGAAGATTTTTGATTTTTTAATAAATAACTATTTAACTTTTTCAATGTATGGCTCTTTAGCCACGATAGTTATTTTATTAGTATATCTTAACTTTATTTTTTATTTCTTCTTTTTAGGAGCTTATCTTAACAAATATTTATTGAAAGGAAATGATAATGAAATATAAATTAATTATGTTTGATATGGATGGAACATTGCTTCCAATGGATAATGATGAATTTACTGAAGGCTATTTTAAACTTTTATGTAAAGAGGTTATCGAATATATTGATCCTAAGTCTTTTGTAAGCGCTCTTTGGCATGGCATTAAGGCAATGAGATTAAGTGATGGCAAGAAAACTAATGTTGATGCCTTTTGGGAGGATTTTGAAGAAAACACAGGGCTTAAAAGATCGGTTATGGAACCTATCTGTGATAAGTTTTATGGAGGCGAATTTGCTCTTTCTAAAAACTTTACAAAGGATAATCCTTTAGCTAAAGAAGCTGTTAAAATCGCACATAAGAAAGCTAATAGCGTTGTTCTGGCGACTAATCCTTTCTTTCCAATGGCTGCCCAAAAAATGAGATTGTCTTTTATTGATTTAACAGTTAATGATTTTGACATGGTTACTGCTTATGAGGAAAATTACTTTATAAAGCCTGATACTAGATACTATATGTCAATTTTAGATAAGTTTAATGTTAAGCCAAATGAGTGTTTGATGATTGGCAACGATGAAAGTGAAGATTGTTATCCGTGCAGTCAGCTTGGAATAGATTGTTTCTTAGTTGAAGACTGTGTAATAAAAAGCAATGATCATCCATTTAATGGCAAAAAAGGAAGTTTTGCAGATATGGTTGCTTTTTTGGAGGGCCTAGAATAATGAAAGAAAATAGCAGTAGATCATTCCCTATTTTTACTATCACTGAAAAAGGAGAGGATTTCTTAGATAGTGGCAATAATTGGGTTTATGAAAATGAAATTATTTCTACTAATAAGGAACATGAAAATGGCGACATTGTAGATGTTGTATCTAAAAAAGGAAAATATTTGGGCACTGGTTTTGTGAGTGATGCTTCTAAAATTAGAATAAGAATATTTTCTAAGAATATGAACGATATTTTTGACTATGATTTCTTTAAAAGAAGAATTAAGTATGCGATAGATTATCGATTAACAGTTATGGACAGCATAGATAGCTGTAGAATCATTTTCGGAGAAGCAGATGGCTTTCCAGGACTAACTGTAGACAAATATAATGATGTACTAGTTACACAAATTGCCACTATCGGTTTGGATAAACGAAAAGATTTAATTTTTAAGGCAATGCTTGAATGTTTTAAAGATTACAATATTATAATAAATGCCATTTATGAAAGAAATGATTTAAATTCTAGAGCTCTTGATGGTCTTGAATTGTATAAAGGCTATTATTATACCAATGATGGTTTTGATTTTAATGCTTATGAGACAATTATCGAAGAGAATGGGATAAAGTACTATGTTGATTATGTTGAAGGACAGAAAACAGGTTTCTTCTTAGATCAAAAGTTTAATAGGGCTCTTGTAGGCAAAATAGCACACGGTAAGAAAGTTTTAGATTGTTTTACACATACAGGTTCATTTGGATTGAATTGTGCGAAAAATGGGGCTTTAAAAGTCGTCTCGGTTGATATCTCTCCTTTAGCTATTGAACAATCGAAGAGGAACGCAAAGCTAAATGATTTAGATGATAAAATTGAATATGTAAAAGCTGATGTCTTTAAATATTTAGATAATGAAGTTAAAAAGAGAGAATATGATTTAATCATTTTAGATCCACCAGCATTCACCAAATCACGTTCAACTATAATGGCGGCTTATAATGGGTATAAACGTATTAATGCAAAAGCTATGAGCTTGCTTGGCAAGGGTGGCTATCTTGTAACATGCAGCTGTTCACATTTTATGAATGAAGAACTTTTTGTAAAAATGCTTCTTGAAGCTGCAGAAGAAAACAATATGACCTTAAAACAAATTTCATATACTCAACAAGGCAAAGATCATCCAATATTATTGAGTTCCAACCAAACCGATTACTTAAAATTTTATATTCTTCAACTAATGTAAATAAAAAAATCGCTTATTAGCGATTTTTTTATAATTAACGATTGTTTCTATAGAAACGCATATTATCGTAATACTTGTTTACGATACCATTGAATTCTTCCCATAAAGTATCTTCGTTTTCTTTACCAGCAGAACCAACTTCTTTCCACTTCGTTCTTAACTCTTTAACTGAATTAATTTCATCTTCACTGAATTCTGATCTTGCTAGATATTGTTTAGCTTCAGCGATTATAGCTTTTTTCTTTTCGGTTCTTTCAGCGTAAGTCTCTTTCATTGACTTGTAATATTCTTTTCTATTCTTATAGAAAGTTTTACGTTGCTCAGAGAACTTATTCCATAATTCATCTTCAAATTCACGTCCAGCAGTACCAATTTGTTTCCACTTTTCCATTAGTTCATCCATCTTAGTACCGATTTCTTTGAAGTTTGTTAACTCATTTGCCTTAACAGCTTCTTCAATTATTTTTTCTTTTTCTTCTTTATTCTTAACGAAAGATTCTTTTAAATTATCAAAGTAAGCTTTCTTATTAGTGAAGAACTCATCTCTAACAGCTTTAAATTCTGCCCAAAGTTCATCATCTTTTTCACCGCATCTACCAGCGGCTTTCCATCTATCCATAAGCTCAGCCATCTTTGTAGTTGCCTCTTTGTAATTCTTTGTAGAAATTTCTTTAGCTTCAGCAATAATAGCGTTCTTCTTTTCTTCAACTGAAGTGCTTAACTCTCCAGCTTTAGAACTAATTGTAGACATTAAACTATCAAATTTATCATTAAGTTCTTTTTCAGCCAATGATTCATCTTCACTACTAGCTTTTTTCCACTTTCTCTTTAAATCATTAATTTCTTGGAATGTAGCATTTTCGGCCTTTTCAGCAATTTCTTTAGCCTTAGCTACTAATTCGTTCTTCAATTCAATTCCTTTTTCGTTCATATTCAAATCCTCTATTCTATAGAATTATATTATTTTTTTGCCCTTTTTAAAAGATTAATCTTTATTTTTCTCCATAAAAATTTGCGATTGTTTCATATATTAAATTAGGTAGCTCTTTAAAAGCATAATCTTTTTCTAATCTTTCAATATACGTGTGACCATCAAAGCCATATGTTCCAATGTTAATAACGGGCATATCTATTTCTTTTATTTTTTTGTAGGGATAGTTATACCTATAACTATAATAAGGACAATTATTCAACATTTTTTGAATTGTATCTTCATTATGAACACAAGATAAATAGCTCATATCTGATATGTATGGATAGAAAATGCTGGTTTTTATGTCATAACTTGATTCTGAATTTATTGTTTTTACTGATTTTTCTACAGCTTTAATTAATTTCTTATTTTTGGTTTCGACGTTTGAATAGAAAGTTGAACCAAAATAGATAATTAAGACTGGATCTTTTGCTTCATAGTACTCGTAAGCTTTTAAAACGATTTTATAGCTATATTCTCTTATATCGATATTGGGATTATTTTCAACTATTTTTCTAGCGTAATCATTTATTTCTTTTTCATAATTATGATTGTTTTTCTTCAAAATAGAATCAAATTCTTCAAACGTATAAACATTGTTTTTGTACGGTAATTTCTTATATTTTATATGATTGTTTGAACAATATTCTTTATATTGTTTGTTTAAGTATTTAATTGTTTCTTTAAAACTCTCTTTGGCAAGTTTAACACACTTTTTCATCACTTCAACTGGTGAGCTATTATAAAGCATGTAATTAAAGTAACTATAGGCACTACTTGCAGTTTGAACAGTATAACTATCTTTTGTGTCTGATTGTTTTAAACAAATTGGGGGTACACTTGTTTTTCCTTCAACCTTATCACAAAGTTTGGCATTTAAAGAAATTTTAGTGTTTAAAACCGATAATAATAGGTTGGGGTCAAATCCACCAAATGGGTTTCCAACGTGGCTTTCTTTGCCGATACACACAAAACTTGGAAGAATTTTCCCAACAGTGCCTAAATATACAAATCTTTCGTTTGTTTCAGAAACAGAGTAATCACTATTCAAACATGCAACATAATTGAAGTTTTCTTTCTTCTTAAGATCGATTAATACATCTAAAGCGGAGATTATGCCCTTAGAATCTCCTTCTTCATCGCATTCTGCTAATAGCACAAGATTGCCGTTTAACTCTTCTAAATGATTTGAAAAGTATTCAAAAACAATTAGATTAGCACTTACACCAGCTTTCATATCCAATGCACCGCGGCCAAACATATACTTGTTTGATTTGATATCTTCTAATACCTTATTGCTTAATAAAAAATGTTTTTTTAATTGTTCAACTAGCTCGTCTGGCTTGCACGCATAATCGATTGCTTTACCGTAATCTTTGATATCAACTGTATCGATATGGCCCATTAATAAGATGGCATCATTTCCTTTTCCTTTGATGTAGGCAAGAGTGCTATTACGATTATTTTCGCTATCGAAAGTCATTACTTGTTTAGGATTTTTCTTAAAATAAGGAAGTTTTTCTAAATATTTTTTTATATATTCAGCTGCTTTAGTTTCTCCTTTATTATCACCATTATTAACACTATTAATTGAAACTAAATCTTTTGTAATTTTTTCTATTTTCTTGTATTCGTTAATTTTCATAATTATTCCTTAAATTGTGCTTCATATAAATTTTTATATATGCCATTTTCAATTTTCATCAAGTCTTCGTGTTTGCCTTCTTCGATGACTTTTCCTTTATCAATAACTAGAATTTTATTTGCATTTTTGATGGTACTAAGTCTATGTGCTACAACAATTGTTGTTCTGCCTTCCTTTAAACTATCCAAAGCTTCTTGGATGAGAATTTCGGTTGTGTTATCTAGGGCACTTGTAGCCTCATCTAATAAAAGAATAGAAGGGTTTTTCAAGAATACTCTAGCGATAGACAATCTTTGTTTTTGACCTCCTGATAATCTGATTCCTCTTTCACCGATTTGAGTATCAAATCCTTTTGGAAGATTAACAATGTAGTCATAAATGTTAGCTTTCTTACTAGCTTCTATTATTTCTTCTCTTGTAGCATCCATTTTTCCATAACGAATGTTGTCATAGAAAGTTCCAGAAAACAAGAACACATCTTGTTGAACTATTCCAATATTTTTTCTTAAACTATTCATTTGAATGTCGTTGATATTGTGATTATCGATTAAGATTTCACCACCATCTAGCCCATAGAAACGAGGAATTAAATGACATATTGTTGTTTTTCCACCACCAGAAGGTCCAACCAAGGCAAAAGTTTCTCCCTTATTAACTTTAAACGAAATATTTTTAAGAACTTCTTTTTTATCATCGTTATTGTATGAAAAAGAGACATTTCTAAATTCTATGTCACCGTTTAATTCATCATATTCCTTAGCGTCAGCTTTATCTTCTTCGATAGGTTCTTCCATTATTTTTACATATTTTTCAAAACCAGCAATTCCTTCTTCTAATTGTTCAGCGAATTGAACAAGTGTGGTTATTGGGGAAATAAATAAATTTATAGATACGATGAAAGTTGAATAATCTCCAAAAGAAATTTGCCCATTATACAAAAATATTCCACCTGAAATTAAACAAATTACATTAAATAAATCCGTAATAAACGAACTTGATGAATTAAATGTGGCAAATCTTTGATAATGCATTTTCTTGGCTTGAATATAGTCATTATTGCTTTGCACAAACTTATCAACTTCAACATTCGCATTGCAGAAAGCTTTAGTAACTCGTATGCCGGTGATTGATGATTCGACCGCAACATTCATTTTTGATTGAGCTTTTTTGCTTATAACAGATGCATCGCGCATTTTTTTATGCAGTTTGATTGAAATAAAAACTAGGAACGGCAAAGAAATAAAGATGATAATACTTAGTGTCAAATTGATGGTTGATAGATATAAGAATGATAATATTATCATCAAAGTAGACATAATAAAATTTTCGGGGCCATGGTGAGCTAATTCAGAAATTTCAAAAGTGTCATTTGTAAGATTCGACATTATGGCACCAGTTTCGTGGTTATCAAAAAAAGTGTAAGGAAGTTTTTCTATTTTTTCAAACAATTGTTTGCGCATGTCTGCTTGAATATGAACCCCCATAAGATGGCCGTAATATTGTACAAAGTATTTAAGCAATGCCCTTATAATGTATATTATTAACAGTGCTATTCCAAATATGATGATAAGATTATATTTTTGATTTGGTATATAATCATTAAGCATTTTACGAGTGATTATTGGGTAAAACATAGCGCTTAGAGAAATGAAGAATGAGGCAATCATATCTTCAGTGAACAGTTTTTTGTAAGGCTTATAAAAGCTAATAAATTTCTTTAACATAAGGATAATTATAACATCTTAAAGAATGATAAATGATAGGATAGAGATATATGTGGCAATTTTCTGAAGAACTTAAAAAAAGAAAAGAATATTTAAATACCAATGGCTATGATGCCTATTGTTTATTTACTCTGCAGGGTATTGAAACAAACATTGCGGATGAACTTAATTGCAATTATGACTATTGTTTAGCTTCTCCTTTATTGAAGATGTCTCATAGATCGAATCATGGAGTTAGATATGATGTACAAGAGGTTCTTTTAGGCGGCTATATTTTTGTATATTTGCCTAAGGATAAAGATATTTATCACCTAAAGACAAATCGTTATTTCTTTAAAGTTCTTTCAAGACAAAACAATGATGGAAAGTTGGCTTTGAAGGATTTGGAATATGCAAAATGGGTACTTGATATGGAAGGGGTACTAAGTGTTTCTGAGGCAATTAAAATTGATGGCAAAGTTAAAATTATTAATGGCCCATTAAAAAGACTAGAAGGTTCTATTGTTGAATATTCTAAGAAAAATAGGAATTGTTGTATAGAAATAGATTTACTAGGCCAAAAGATTAAAACATGGCTTCCTTTCGATTGGATTGATTTTGATGACAAGGATTTGAAAATATGAAAAAGATAATAAAAGAAATTGTGATTTTAACTACAGCTGAGGCAATAGTTGCGGCTGCAGTTTTCTTTTTTCTGAACGCCAGCAAAACATCTGTTGGAAGCGTTTCTGGTTTGGGCATAATACTTGGCAACTTTGTAAAGCTACCATTATCTATTATCACAATGATTTTAAATGTTGTTTTATTGATTGTTGGGTTTATAACTTGTGGAAAAGAATTTGGCTTAAAAACAGTATATACAAGTTTGATGATGCCGATATTTATTTGGATATTTGAAAATGCTTTTCCTGAATTCACTTCTTTTACTAATAGTCAGGAACTAGACGTACTTTGTTATTGTTTGATAGTGAGCCTTGGCCAAAGCATCTTATTTAACGATAACGCTTCTTCGGGAGGCTTGGATATCATAGGAAAAATGATGAATCGTTTTCTTAATATTGATTATGGGGAAGCCATTTCATATTTTGGCATGTGTATAGCTTTGTGCTCATATTTTGTTTCTGATAGTAAGACTTTGATATTAAGCATTTTAGGAACTTACTTTAATGGAATTGTTTTGGATTATTTTATTTTTGATCAAAATGTTAAAAGAAGAGTTTGTATTATCACAAAATATGAAAAAGAACTTAGAGAATTTATCATAAATGATTTACATAGTGGGGCGACTGTTTATGAGGCTATTGGTGCTTATAATATGGAAAAAAGAAACGAAATAATTACGATAGTTGATAAAAGCGAGTATCAAAAATTAAGAAAGTTTTTGGCAGAATTAGATCCAAAAGCTTTTATGAGCGTTTATAAAGTGTCAGAGATGCACTATGAGCCAAAGAAATAATGATATAATTTAGATATGGTAGAAAAATATGATTTAACAAGAAAAAAAGAACTTGATAAGTATTTCAATGATATTGATGAGTACTATAAGAAAGTTCTTGAAGTTTTAAAGATTGAAGATGAAATGGATTTGTCTTTAATTATTGTTGGTAAAACTAAAATTAGAAATATCAATAGAAAATATCGAAAGATTGATAGAGTTACAGATGTGATTAGTTTTGCAAATATCGATTCTGATGATTATGATTATTTAAGTGAAGATGTTAATTTGGGAGACATTTTTATTAATGTAGATAGAGTAAATAGTCAAGCTAAGAAATATGGACATAGTGTAAAAAGAGAATTTGTTTTCTTATTTGTACATGGAATGCTTCATTTATTAGGATACGATCATATGGAAAAAGAAGATGAAGAAGTTATGTTTTCTTTGCAAGAAAAGATAGTAGGGGAATTGAAATGAAAAAATTTAAGTATGCAATAACGGGTATTAAAAACTCTTTAAAGGAAAAATCCGTTTTTACTCAAGTGATGTTAGGACTTTTAGCAATCGCAGGAGGAATAACTATTAAATTGGAACCATATGAGTGGCTGGCTTTCTTTATTTGCATAGGAATGGTAATAAGTTTAGAACTTGTGAACAGTTGCATTGAAAAAGTATGCGATATGTATAAGAGAGAATATGATGAAAGAATTAGAGTTATCAAAGACTATTCAGCTGGGGCTGTTTTAGTAGCTTGTTTCTTTTCACTAGTTGTATGCTTGTATGTTGTTATTAGGAGGATTGTATGAACAAAGATTTGCTTTTAGAAAAAGCTTTTGAAGCAATGAAAAATTCATATGCACCATATTCTAAATATAATGTAGGTGCTTGCGTTTTGACTAAAGATGGAAATTATATTAAGGGCTGTAATATTGAAAATGCTTCTTTTGGGGCAACAAATTGTGCTGAAAGAACAGCTATTTTTGCAACTTACGCCAATGGCTATAAAAAGGAAGATGTTGTAGCGCTAGCTATTGTTTCTAATGGTGATAGAATTGCTGCACCGTGTGGTATTTGTAGACAAGTTTTAAGTGAACTTATTGATTTAGATACTCCTATTTATTTAAGTAATGGTAACGATGAAGTTACTACTAGCATTAGAGAACTTCTTCCTATGAATTTTACTGTTGAGGATGTTATTCGTTAATGAAGTCTGGTTTTATTGCTTTAATTGGTAGGCCTAATGCTGGCAAAAGTACTTTAATTAATACTTTATTAAATAAGAAAGTGGCGATTGCCACGTACAAGGCACAGACTACTCGTAATTCTATTCAAGGCATTTTGACAAGGGATGATCTTCAAATTGTTTTTGTTGATACTCCAGGAATTCATGAAGCCAAGAATTATTTGGGATCTTACATGAATAAGGAAGCTTATGCGCAAGCTGATGGAGCTGATATCATTTATTATCTTTGTGATGCTTCAAAGGGTATTACTAATGAGGACAAAGATGTTTTGGAAAAATTATTTAAGTATGATATCCCTGTTTTTTGTGTTTTTAATAAAATTGATGAAGTTAATAAAGAAAAACTAATTGAGAGATGCAATTATGCTGGTTCACATTTTGATTTTAAAGAAATCATCCCTATTAGTGCTTTAAATAAATCTAATATTGATGAATTGATTAAAACTAGTATTGATTATTTAAATGAAGGCCCGATGTATTATCCAAAGGAACAAGAAGAAGTTTCCACTTTGGAATTTAAAATAAGTGAAATCATTAGAGAAAAAATTATTTTAAATACGGATAAAGAAGTTCCTCATTTTACAGCTGTTAAAATCGATGAATTCAATAATTTAGAAAATAAAGCTATTATTACTGCTTCTATTATTGTCAATAAGGACTCCCACAAGGGGATTATTATTGGCAAGAAGGGGGCTATGCTAAATAAAATAAATATGTCCGCTAGTAAAGATATAAAGGCTTTGCTTAATAAAAAAGTTTACTTAAGCCTTTATGTTAGGGTTGAAGAAGATTGGCTAAATAAGTCAAAGAAGTTGTTTGATTTAGGCTATTTTAATGAATGATAAGGTAACTGGCGTTGTTTTAAAAATAAACGATTACAAGGAAAATGATCTGATCCTGTATGTAATTACTATGGATCGATCTTTTTTATCTTTTATTGCTAAGGGTGCTAAGAAAATTAATGGCAAAAAGCATTACTATGAAATGTGTGAATATGAATTTATTATCGATTATAAAGATAACAAAGATATTTATTCTATCAAAAATAGTAAATTAATTAATTCATACTATGATGACAACGATTTAAATAGTATTACTTTTAAAAACATCTTTCTTGAAATGACTTTAAAATTCAAGGAATTGTATGAAATTGAAATGTACAACAATTTGTTGTTTGTTTTGAAACATTTTAAAGAAAATAAATTTTTATTGAGTTGCTTATATACATCTTATTTATTAAAGATAGCTGGCTTAACACCAAATGTTGATAATTGCGTTGTTTGTGGAAATAAAAAAGTTGTGTCTATTTCTAATTCATTAGGTGGCTTTATTTGTTTAAATCACTTAAATGGAGGGGATGCGATTAATGTTGAAAGGCTTAAGAAATTTAGACTAATAAATAAGGCTTCGTTTGCTAATTATGATGCAATAAAAGATGTGGAATTTGATAAAAATGATTTCTATTTAATTGCTAATTTTTTAATTGAGAATGCTGACATTAATTTAAAATCTTTAAAAATGTATAAGGAATTGTTTGACTAATATTTTATAATCTATTTATGGCTAAAAAAAGAAAAGTTAAAAAAGGAAGAGTTTTTATTTTGGCAATGATTTCTTTTCTTTTTATATTTACTCTTTTACTTGCGTTTAAGAAAATATATTCATTAATTGATAATAAAAATACAGTTTCTTTAAGTTCATTGGATGTAAATAATATTGACTTTAGTGAAATGCAAGAATTGAATATTGATTTAAATTCAAAATCTTATCTTTTGGTAAGACTCAACGATTTTAAGGCTTTATATGGTAAAAATGTGGATGAAAAATTTTATCCTGCTTCTTTGGCTAAGATAGTTACCTTAGATACTGTAGTAAAGAATGTGAATAATTTAAACGATGTCTCTTATATTAGTGATGCTGATTATGAAAGTTTAATTGAGGCTAATGCTTCTTTGGCGTACTTGACTACAAATTATGAGTATACAATTGATGACTTGCTGTATGCTTTAGTTTTGCCAAGTGGTGGAGATGGAGCGTTAGCTTTAGAAAATTACTTTTCTAGTCAGGGCGAGAATTTGGTTTCTTTAATGAATGAAAATGTAAAAAATTTAAATTTAAATAATTCTAATTTTACTAATACCACCGGTTTACATAATGATAATTTATACACAACCTTAAGCGACTATGTTTCAATAGTCGTTGATTGTTTGAATTATGATGAATCTAAAAATGTTTTGACGTCTTTTTCTCACACCTTATCAGATGGTTTAACTGTTAGGAGCACACTTAGTAGTTTGAATAAAAGCTTTGATGATGCGGTTGTTTATGGTGGCAAAACTGGTTTTACAGGACAGGCTGGAGAAAATATTATGGTTTTATTTTCTTGTAAAAATCGTTCATACATGCTTATTCTAACTGGTGCTGATGGGAATCCATATGTTGATGGTGAAAACTATCATTTAATTGATGCTAATTCTGTAATAAAATATTTGAGTGATTAGGAGGTTGAAAAATGATTTTGAATATTATTGTTGCACTAATTGTTGGTGCTTTAACTGGCTATGCTGCTGGGAAAATTATGAAGCAAGAAAGCGATGATATGGTTAAGAATTGTATCATTGGTATTATTGGTGGATTAATTGGTTCTTTGTTATTTGGACTTTTAGGATTCACTGTATCAAACATTATTGGCCAAATTATCTCTAGTATAGTTGGTGCTTGCATATTGCTTGCAATTAAAAAATATTTTTTAAATAAGTAGGTGAATAGATGAAGGTTGTAACTGTTGGAACAAGCGAAATTTGTGAATGTCTGATTGATGCTTTTAAAAAAACGGATATTGAAGTTTTTGCTTGTGTTGGTCGTGACAGCGTAAGGACTAAAGAATTCGCATCAAAAAACGGTATTAATTACCATGCTAACGACTTTGAACAAGTTATTAGGTCTAATGTTTTTGATACTATTTATTTAGCCATTCCAAATTCTTTGCATTATGAATATGCAAAAATGGCTCTTGAAAATGGAAAGAATGTAATTTGTGAGAAACCTTTAGCTAGTAATTTAAAAGAAGCTAAAGAATTGGTAAGTTTAGCTAGCAAAAATAAACTATTTTTGTTTGATGCAATTACAACTTTGCATGGCCTAGCTTATAAGCAATTAAAGGATGATATCAAGTCTATCGGCAAGATTAAAACGGTTGATGTTACTTATTGCTGCCTTTCGAGCAAATACGAACGTTTTTTGGAAGGTGAAGAAATCACTAATTTAAGTTATAAATGTTGTGGTGGATCACTAATGGATTTGGGAGTATATAATATTTCTTTTATAACAGGATTGTTTGGTTTGCCTAAAGCGGTTAAATATTATCCCAATATGCAAAGAAATGTCGATACTTCTGGTATAGCTATTCTTAAATATGATGATATGCTTGTGACTTCTGTTTGTGGCAAAGATGCAACGGGTGAGAATGGCTTTATTATTAGAGGTGAAAAAGGGTATATCGTTTGTCATAATGTAAATTCTGATTTTAGCGAATATGAAATTTGCCTTAATGATGGAATTAAAAAAACGCGTTCATACAAAACAAATGGAAAGTATGTTGATGAATTAAATGATTTCAAATCTATTTTTGAATATCGAAATTATCAAAAGGCCAATGAATATTTAACTAATAGTTTGATGTGTCTTAAAGTTTTAGATGAACTTAGAAAATCTTGCGGTATTGTATTTGCAAATGACTAGTAAAAAAGACTGCTTAGGCAGTCTTTTGTTTAGCAATTTTTGCTGAAATTAGATTGGCGATTGCTTCAACTGTTTCTTCTTCATTTGAACCAAAACGTCGATAAACGGTAGAATCGATGTCAATCACTCCATAAATAATATTCTTGTACATTATCGGAACTACAAGCTCTGAACAAGAATCAGGATCACATGCAATGTGTCCTGCAAACTTAGTGACATCATTGATGTTCAATAACATTCTCTTTTGATAACTTGTTCCACAAACTCCTTTTCCTATTTCTATGTTTGAACAAGCCACCTTACCTTGAAATGGTCCAAGGATTAGCTCTCCATTTTTATATAGGTAGTAACCGACCCAATTTACCATATCCATTTCATTGTATAAAAGCGCTGTGATATTGCACATTGCACTTAATAAATCTTCACTATCTATAAGCTCTTTTGCTTGAGCAACTAAAATATCATCCATAGAAACTATTTTAAACTATTTTTTCAATCCAACAAACTTAATTGTTCCACTTTCTAATCTATTAACTAATAATGGAACAATTACTACAGCCACTATCATTGTAGCTAAATTGTAATATAGATTGTAGCTTAGAGAATATGCCCATGAGGCAAGAGAACCGGCGTATGTTGTTTCTGGGAACCACCAATATACTCCTGATAGTACATGTGATATATATTTTAAAATCATGGCTATTACTACACCAGTAACGGTATTTGGTATCTTTTTGATTTTTGGAAATATGCTTGCTAGTCCACAAACCAAAGAAGGCATGATGTAGTCAAAAATATATTGTGGTAATGTTAAAAACCATTGTCCACTAACACCAATTAGCCAAGCTAAAAGCCAACATAATATTCCAGTCAAAGCCCCAGTTTTCCATCCTAAATGATAGGATGCCATAAAAATCGGAACAACCCCTAAATCAATGTTGCCTCCATTTGGCATTTGCAAGAAAGGAATTAATCCTGAAATGTATTGTAGAACTATTGCCAAGGCAGCATATAGTCCTACAAAAGCGATGTCTCTAGTCTTATTTTTCATAAAAAAACCTCCGAATAAATCGCAGGCGTAAGGTATTGAAACTCCCTACGCTAGCATTAACTAGTTCAGGTGATGAGGGTATATCTCAGCTTGCGCACCCCTGTTCACTTTTTTATTATATACACTTTTTTGTTAGTATAATTACTTTATGAAAAAATGTACGATTGTATGTGGGTTTCATCCGCTTATAAATAAAGAATGTGAAGATACTTATGTTGTTGGAGTTGATAAAGGATGCCAATACTTAATGGAGAATAATATCAAGATAGATGCAGCGATTGGCGATTTTGATTCGGTTTTAGAAGATGAATATTTGAAAATTTCTACTTACGCAAAAAAGATAATCAAATTAAATCCTATTAAAGATGATACGGATTTAGAACATGCTCTAAATTATGCAAAAGAAAATGAATTTGATGATATCACTGTATATGGGTGCTTAGGCGGAAGACAAGATCATAATCTTTTAAATATAAAACTATTATATTTAAGTGAATTGAATTTAACTTACATTGACAACAAAAATAAAATGTTTTGTTTAAAAAAAGGCGAACATCAAATATATAAGGGAGAGTATAAATATATGTCACTTTTTACGTTTGAGCCATGCACTTTCAAGATGAACGGTGTGTTTTATCCATTAGATAGAACAACCATTACAATTAATGATAACTATACTACAAGTAATGAAATTTTAGATGAAAAAGCATTTATCAAAATATATGATGGAAAATTGCTTGTTATGCAATGCACTGATTAATAATATATAATTATAAATATGGATTTTAGAGATTTGAAAATAGGAGACAGTGTATATGTGCAATCATATAAACATGATGGTAGTTTGCATCGTACATGGTCTAAGGCCTTAGTGATTGATATATTTGAACATTGTGTTGTAGCTGTAACAGATCATACATGGGTAGTTGAGGCAGATAAAAGAAGATGGCTTACTAAAGAGCCAGCAATTTGTTTTTACTATGATAATCGCTGGTTTAATATTATTTCGATGGTGAGGAAAACGGGAATTTATTACTATTGTAATTTAGCTTCTCCTAGCCTTTATGATGGGGAAGCAATAAAAAACATTGATTATGACTTAGATGTAAAAGTATTTCCAGATGATAGCTATATGATACTTGATGAAAACGAATACGCATATCATGCGGAAAAAATGCATTATAGTAAAGAGATAAAAGAAGTTGTCGAAAAAGAAATGCAAGCTTTATTAGAAATGATTAAAAATAAAGAAAACCCATTTAATTTTTCTTATATAAACAACTATATTGTTAGGTATTTTGAACAAATATTTGATAAAGAAGATTTGGACAAATAAATTTTTTTAAACTTTTTTTCATTTTCCTATTGCATACCATTAAATCTTT
>CAVDDT010000004.1:0-14603 GCA_963607765.1 Paratractidigestivibacter sp.
CTTCTACATTAAATATCTCTATTTCTAAAGGACCACAACCTGCAGGTACTGTTACAGTTACGGATTTTGTTGGCAAGGACTATTCTGAATTTGAATCTTGGGCTAAGAACAATAAAGTAACTAATTATAAGAAAGTTGAACAATATTCCGATTCTGTTACAGCAGATAAAATTATTAGCCAATCAGTAACAGCTAATCAAACCATGAAGACAACTGATACCATAACAGTTACGGTTTCTTTAGGCAAAGGAATTTCTGTTCCAAACTTTAATTCTATGAGTGTTGAGCAAATAGAAAAATGGTTGACTAAGAATGGCTTCTCTGCTGAAAGCTGCATTACATATAAGTATTCAACTTCATCAAACAAAGTTCTATCTCAAAGCATTGCTTCTGGAACCACTATTTCTGTTAAAGATGAAAATGACTTGCAAATTGTATTGAATAAAGGTTCTTACTTCTACTGGGAAGATGAAAAAGAAGATATGGGTAATATTGTAGGAATGAATGTAAACAAGCTTGAAGACTGGTGCAATGAAAAGAGAGAAAAAGGCATTGACGCATTTGAAGGCGACTGGTCAGAAAGTGCGACCGTTTATTCTGATACCTATGGAAAAGGACAAATTGTTTCCGTAGAAATTTCTTCTTATTCAACTGGTAAAAAATATGATTTAAATGACCGTTTGCCATTGGATGTTAGATTCTCTGTAGTTGTGTCTAAAGGAAGATACTATAAAATGGAAGGATTATTTGGAGATGGAGAAAAAGCAACTGTTTCCGATATCATTAGTGTTTTATCTGCTAGAAACATAACTTTCCAATTAGCTGATGGTGT
Source organism: Paratractidigestivibacter sp. (assembly GCA_963607765.1). Taxonomy (GTDB): domain Bacteria; phylum Bacillota_I; class Bacilli_A; order Erysipelotrichales; family Erysipelotrichaceae; genus Colivicinus. Next base: position 833 of record CAVDDT010000004.1, read on the forward strand.
TGATTATAATAGCTATGCTAAAATTTCTAATATTTCAATGAGCGATGATTTATATGACGATCAAATGTACACTATTGAAGCAGCGACTGAAAGCGACTGTTTACATTTAGCAAACAACTAGTTCACAAACTAATAGTGAAAATTAATATTATAAAGGAAAGGGAAAGATATGAATTTCTTTAATAGAGCGATTAAAAATGTTACTAGAAAACCTTCTAAGTCTATACTTTTGGCTCTTACATTTTTACTTGTAGGTACGCTTGTAATCGTTGGCTTAGGTGTTTCTAATGCAGCTAGCCAAGCAAAGATTCTTACGCGTCAAAAAATGAGAGCTGTTGCGACTATGGAAGTAGATTATAGTGCTTATTATGCTTATATAAACACTTTACAAGATGAGGATGAAATCCAAAAGGCTTACAATAATTATCCATCAGTTACTTTAGCTGAGGTGCAAGATGTCTTAAAGGATAGTAGAGTTAAGACTGCTAATGCGACAGAGACTACTATCGTCTATCAAGATGATTCTTCTTTAGACTATGTTCATTTAAACAATAGTGCAGAGGATTCTAATGATAGTCAAACTTGTTATATGGATGAAAATGGAAATCAAACTTGTATTGCAAGTACTCAACCTACTTATATGATTAAGGCAAATTATTTCCCAAGCATGATTGAGATTGAAGATGGAGACTACAAGGTTGTTGAGGGAAGTTTCTATACTCAAGATGATATCGATAATGCCAATAAAGTAGTTCTAGTTTCTAAAGCATTCGCTGAACATAATGGTCTTAAAGTTGGCGATACTATCTCTTTCTATACCGTTAGTCCTTCTGAGATTTCTATGATGTATGAAGCTGCTGCCGGTATTACTGATGATGATGTAAGAGCTGAATTAACTATTTGTGGTATTTTTGAACATAATCAAACTATTACTCCTGATTCTCAAGGATATGATTATATTTCTCCATATGAGAATGCTGATAACATGTTTTTAATGCCTGGCACTACTTATCGTGCTTTATCTGTTCCTGTTCAACAAAAGGAATTTGATTACTATAAGGAAAAAAATCCAGATGATGAATATTACCAAAACGAGGATAATCGTCCTACTTTGGATGATGCAACTAAGGTTACTTTAAGTACTGTTACATTATTATTAAATGATCCTCTTGAGGTAGATCAATTTGTTGCTGACTATGAAGGAAAACTAGGAGATTACAAGAAGATTAGTGTTGATAACTCTGAATTTAATAAATTATCTAAACCTCTAGACACATTAAGTGTTTATGCAAACTTTATTGTATGGCTAGTTATTATTAATGCGGTAATTATTATTACCCTTGTCACCGCTTTAACTTTGAAGACAAGAGAATATGAAATAGGTGTACTATTATCACTTGGTGCTAGTAAGTTTAAAGTTGTTTCACAATTCTTTGTTGAATTAGCTGTTGTAGCCTTACTTGGCTTTACATTATCTATCGGAACTGGCAGCTTGATTGCTAATAAAGTTGGCCAAACAGTTCTTGAGTATCAAATTTCTTCAAGTGGGTTAAATGATGAGGATGATAGTAATGGCGGTATCTTCTCTGATGTATCTTCTATTTGGAACGAAAGCTATACTACAGAGATTTCTCTTGATGATATTGTAAGCAACTATAGTGTTTCTATTTCACCACTTATCATTGCAGAAATTTATGTTGTTGGTCTTGGCATTGTACTAATTTCAATTCTAATTCCTTCAATGATGATTATGCGTTTTAATCCTAAGAAAATTTTATTAAACCAAAACTAAGGAGGCCATATGTCAGAAATTTTAAAGTTAGAAAATATTAACTATTCATATATTGATGGTGGTTATGAAAGACAAATTCTTAAAGATTTAAGTTATACGTTTGAATCTGGCAATTTTTATACAATACTTGGTCCTTCTGGTAGTGGCAAGACAACATTATTATCTTTAATTGCTGGACTAGATGAGGCAAAGAGCGGAAAAATTTATTATGATGGCCAAGATGTTGAAAAAATGGGTCTTCATAAGTATAGAAGAAATGCCATTTCTATCGTTTTCCAACAATATAACCTAATTGGTTATTTAACTGCTGTTGAAAATGTCATGGTTGCCATGGAAGAGACTGATAATAAGGTTCCAAAGGATAAGAAGATGGTAGCTTATAATCTTCTTGAAAAGTTTGGCATTGTTAAAAGCAAGGCTGATCGTATAGTTGGACAATTGTCTGGTGGCGAACAACAGCGTGTTGCCATTGCAAGATCTTTGGCTAGTAATGTTAATTTAATTTTTGCGGATGAACCAACTGGAAACCTTGATACAGCTACTGAAAAAGAAATCATTGCGATTTTTGAGGAATTGGCACATGATTTTGGCAAAACTATTATCGTTGTCACACACTCTGATGAAGTAGCTAGAATGTCTGATAAATGTTTGTTATTGAAAGATGGAAAGTTAACTAATTTGGTGTAGATTATTATGTTTCTTATTAATTTGCAAGGTAAGGAAACAATCTATGAACAAATTAAGCAACAAATAATTAAATTTATTGATGTAGGCGTTTTAAAGGCTAACGACAAGCTCCCTAGTGTTAGAGAGCTTGCTAGTAGCCTAGGCATTAATCCTAATACTGTTTTAAAGGCTTACCAAGAGCTTGAAAGCGATGGCTATATTTATACTTTAAATAAGAAAGGCAATTTTGTTGCCGAACTAGATAATGTGAAAAAGGATAAAGATAGTGAGGCTTACTTTTATCTTAATAAGCTTAAGGAAAGTGGATATAAGTACGATGATATAGTCGATATGGCAAAAATGGTATTTAAGGAGGAAAAAGATGCTTGAGATAAAAAATGTATACAAGTGTTTTAACGTTAAAAAAGTCCTAGAGGGTGTTTCTTTAAATATTCAAGAAGGCTCAATATTTGGCTTGGTTGGCGTTAATGGTGCTGGCAAATCTACTTTATTAAGATGTGTTGCAGGCGTTTATGAAAACGATGATGGCACAATATTGTTCAATGGTTTAGACACTTATTGCGATGTTGAAATTAGAAAAGATATCTTTCTTGTCAGTGATGAACCATTTTTTCCATTTGGTTCTACCATAAAGAATCTAAAGGATTTTTATAAGAGCTTTTATGATTTTGATGAAAATCTTTACCAGAAATATTTTAGTCTATTTGGGTTAGATGAGAATGCTAATATCTACAGTTTTTCAAAAGGCATGAAAAGACAATCTTTCTTACTTCTAGCTTTAGCTTGTAAACCTAAGCTATTGCTTCTAGATGAGGCTTTTGATGGATTAGATCCGATTGTTAGGATGCATATTAAAAACGCTTTAAGTGACTTGATAGAAGACAATAATTCAACAATTATTATTTCTTCTCATAATCTTAAAGAACTAGAGGATATATGCGATAGCTATGCGATTCTTGAAAATGGATTAATTGAAACTTATGGAGATTTATTAGAGTCTAAGGCTAATATTAATAAATATCAATTAGCTTTTAAAGAAGATATTGATTTAAATGTCTTTAAGGATTTTGATGTTTTATATCAAAACAAAGAAGGACGAATTGTTTCCTTGGTCATAAGAGGAAATAAAGAAGAGGTTATCGAAAGATTAAATGCTTTAAGCCCATTATTGCTTGATGTGTTAAATGTCAATTTTGAAGAATTGTTTATCTTTGAACATACTGGAGGTAACGATGCTAAATAAGAACTATTTTAATTATTTAATTAAGTCAAAAAAATATTTTTTAATTGTTCTATGCATAATTCAAGCAATCTTTGCTTTTACGGGATTTGGCAAATCTCCAGCAAACTTATCTTTTCTTGGAAATAGTGTAATTATTTCGTACGCTTTTGGTGGAGCGGTGGCCTTTATATTGCCTCTTGTGATATTTTCTTACGTGCATGACAAAAGAGCTGTTGATACTTATTTTTCGCTAAATGTATCAAGAAAATCATTATTGTTTACAGGACTAATATTTTGTTTATGGACTTGTTTTAGTTCCTATTTAGTAACAATTATTATTACAGCAATTGGTTATTTAGTATCTGGTATTTTAGTAACTTATTTAAAGACGTTGTTGCTTGCGTTACTTATTTCTTTTATTAGCTATACACTAGTAATAGTATTCAATACTTTTGTTTATTTGTTCGCTAACTCAATAGTTGATGGAATAATCGTTTTAATAGCTTATTATTTCTTGCCATTGGCATTGTATATAATGGCAATTACTTTCCAAGGTACTTTTTTAGTTGGAGTTAGCTATGTTGAAGAAACACTAAGTAACTACTTGGCTTACTTATCTCCTATCACGTTAAGTATTTATAATTTTCTTGGAGTTGGATTATTTGGCGAGATAAATATTAATGTTTCTATTAGCTATATCATTGTTTCAATTATCTATATAGTTATTTTTGCGATATTGTTGTTTAAAACATTTATAAGTAGAAAAGTGGAAAGAGCAGGAAATTATTCTGACTATTTCTTTGCGTATCCATTTGTGATTACTTGTTATACGATTATTTGTTTGTTCGCAATTGCATCGATGTATAGAAAACTAACGGATGATTATAGTTTTATTATCTTATATCTATTGTTATTTATTGCTTATTTAGCTGGCAACTTTATTTACAAGCGTAAATTTAAATTGTCTAAGGCACAAACAATTATGTTTTGTATAGGAGTGGTTTTGTCGCTTTTGTTTAATATTGCTTGTGAAAAGACCCATGGTTTTGGATTATCTTATGCTTATCACTTTGAATATGGCAAAGTATCTTATGTATTCTATTCCAATGATATTAAAGATGATTTGGATGAAACAAAAGATTTCTATGAATTTATAAAGTCATGTAATGGTTTTGATGAAACTGGTTTTGATGACGATGAATATGGTTTTTATTTCAATTTGTATGTTGGGTCTGATGATAAAGAGGTCGCTGATATTATGGAGAATTATCGTATACAAGCTATCGAAAACTATTATGATGATTCAAGAACTATTGGTGGCAATTTAGATATAACTTATAATAGTGGCAAAAAAAGTTATACTTCTTGTTATTCAAGTTCTTTAATAAGTGTTGATGATATTAAAACTATTCTTAAGAATGACTCAAATTCAAACATGGAAATATGCGATTGGGAAACTGGTGTTGTTTATCATGTTGTGTATGATGATGGTGCATTTATTCTTTTGAATGATGAATATTATAAGCTTTATAAAGATTTTGGGCTGGATATGACAAGAAGCATTGAAAACGCAACTACAGAAGGAAGCAATTAAGCTTCCTTTTTTGATACAATAGTTTTATTAATCGGAGGTACTAACATGCTTAGCGACATCGAAATTAGTAAGAATCATAAATTAGAAAAGATTGAAGATATAGCTTTTAAAGCTAATATACCCGAAGAATACTTAGAATGTTATGGAAACTACAAGGCTAAGATAGATAATAAGCTTTTGAATGATTTGAATGACAAAAAAGATGGAAAATTAATTTTGGTTAGTGCTATTAGCCCAACTAGCACAGGAGAAGGCAAAACCACAGTTACTATAGGATTAGGTGATGGTTTAAATAAAATAGGCAAGAAAACTATTATCGCTTTAAGGGAACCGTCTTTAGGACCAGTATTTGGTATAAAAGGGGGAGCTACTGGTGGAGGTTATGCACAGGTTTGTCCAATGGAGGATATTAATCTTCATTTTACGGGTGATTTTCATGCGATTGGTGCTGCCAACAATTTACTTTGCGCCATATTAGATAACCATATCTATCAAGGCAACACTTTGAATATTGACCCTAAGACAATCACCATCAAAAGAGTTGTTGATATGAATGATAGACAACTTAGGAATATAGTAGATGGCTTAGGCAAACAAACTGATGGCAATGTTAGACAAGATGGATTTGAAATAACTGTTGCTAGTGAAGTTATGGCAGTTTTTTGTTTAGCGAATAGTTTAAATGACTTAAAAGAAAAACTAGGCGATATCACAGTGGCTTATTCTTATGACGGAAATAAAATAACCGCTAGAGATTTGAAGGCTAATGGGGCAATGACTGTCTTATTAAAAGATGCATTCAAGCCAAATCTTGTTCAAACGTTAGAGGGCAATCCAGCCATAATTCACGGTGGTCCTTTTGCCAATATCGCTCATGGATGCAATTCTTTAATGGCAACTAAATTATCTTTGAAATTAGGCGATTACGTTGTCACTGAAGCTGGTTTTGGAGCTGATTTGGGTGCTGAAAAATTTTTGGATATAAAATGTCGCAAAGCTAATTTAAAGCCTAATGTGGTTGTTTTAGTTGCTTCTATTAGAGCTTTAAAGTTACATGGCGGAAGCGATAAGAAAGAATTGAATGTTGAAAATTTAAATACATTAGAAAAAGGTTTAGCTAATTTATATCGACATGTTTCAAATATTAAAGATGTATATAAGCTTCCTTGCCTTGTGGCTTTAAACAATTTTAGTAGCGATACCAGCGATGAAATTAATTTGGTTTTGAAAAAATGCAAAGAAAACAATATTGATGTTGTTGTTACTAAAGCTTATGAAATGGGTAGCGAAGGTGCAATCGAATTAGCTAACAAGGTTTGTGAGCTAGCAGAAAAAGAAAATGATTTTAGCTATGCCTATGATTTAAATTTAAGTATCAAAGATAAACTAGAAACTATTGTTAGAAGAGTATATAGAGGAGATGGCGTTGTTTTAGAAAACAAGGCGATTAAATCATTGAAAAGATTAGAAGAACTTGGATATAGCGATTTGCCTATATGCATGGCTAAAACGCAATATTCTTTTTCAGATGATCCTAAGAAATTAAATGCACCAGATAATTTCAAAATAACTATTAAAGACTTAAAAGTTTCTTCAGGAGCAGGCTTTATAGTAGCTTATACAGGCGATATCATGACAATGCCCGGTCTTCCAAAGAACCCGGCTAGTGAAAATATCGATATTGATGAAAATGGCGAGATAGTGGGTTTATTTTAGTATGTACAATAAAACAATCAAAGAATTCAATGATGTATTAAAAAGCAAGGAACCAGTTCCAGGAGGTGGCTCTTGCAGTGCATTGGCTGGTGCTTTAAGTAGCTGTCTATCCACTATGGCAATAAACCTCACTTATGGTAAAAAGAAATATCTTGAATATGACAATAGACTAGAAGAACTTGCAAAGCAGTTGAATTATTTAGATGGTAAACTTTTAGAATCGATTAATGATGATGCGAAGGCTTTTTATCCATTGAGCAAAGCGTATTCTATGGACAGAAATGATCCTAAATATTTTTCAATCTTAGAAAAGTGTTTACAGGATGCGGTTATTCCACCTTTTTCAATCATGAAATATTCTGCTAAGGTGATTGAAATAGATTATGAACTTAAAGACATTACTTCTAAATTGATGGTATCTGATGTGGGAACATCGTGTATGTTGGCATTAGGCGCTTTAAAGGGCGCTTATTTAAATGTCTTAGTTAATACTAAACTAATGAAAGATAGAGAATATGCGACTAATTTAGAAAATCTAGCTAGGAAAATACTTGATAAATATTCTAGCTTGGCAGAGAGAACATATGATGTTGTTTTGGAAAGGTTATAATGGCAAATATTTTAAAAGGAAAAGACGTAGCTTTGAAAATTGATGAAGAAAGCATGGAGATGACTAAAACATTGGATCCATCTCTAGCTCTTTTTAAAGTGGGCAATAAAGACAATGATGGCGCTTATGAAAAAGGCATTGATAATAAAGCTAGCAAAATTGGAATCAAAGTAATCAAATATTGTTTTGATGAAAATGTATCAAAAGAGGAATTCTATTCTAAACTGGATGAAGCTAATTCTGATGAAAACATCCATGGAATTTTAGTCTTTAGACCGTTGCCCAAACATATAGATGAAAATGATTTGAATAAGCATTTAAGTATAAAAAAAGATGTTGATGCTTGTTTAAATGAATCATTAGCTGGCACTTTTATTGGTTTAAAAGAAACTTTTTCACCATGTACTGCCGAGGCTGTAGTTAAGTTACTTGATTATTATAATATTGATTTAGTTGGCAAAAATGTTGTAGTGCTTGGTAGATCCCTGGTTATCGGCAAGCCTGTTAGCATGCTTCTATTAAGCAAAAATGCAACTGTTACAATTTGCCATAGCAAAAGTGAAAATTTAAAAGAAGTTTGCTCAAGAGCTGATATTCTTGTTTGTGCAACCGGCAAAATGGAAAGTATCACAAAAGATTACACCAATAAGGATCAAACGGTTATTGATGTAGGAATTGGCTTTAATGAAATCAAAAATAAATTATGTGGCGATGTTTTGTTTGAAGAGGTTGAACCCAATGTTAAAAATATCACTCCTGTTCCAGGAGGGATAGGATCTATTACTACATCAATATTGTTGAATCATGTGACTATTGCTTGCAAAAAAGCTAGTCATTAGTTAGCGAACAAGCGTTTTCACATTCAGTTTCACTATTGGTTGTATCACTGCTATTAACCTCTATATCTAGATATTTTGAAACATAGGTAGATAGATTATAGAGGTTTTCATAATATTTAGTATCTTCATCTTTGTTTGCGTCTAAATAGGAAACAAGTTCTCCATCTTTGTATATTAAGAAAGCAGGAGTAAACTTAATATCTGGATATTTATCCTTTACTTCGTTTAAAGAAATAGAATATATATCAACTTGTTTTGTTGCGGCTAATTCTTCGACAATTGGCTTAAATGCGGCACATGATGTGCAGCCACTAAGATAAACCAACAACAAGAAAGTTTCTTTATTATCAATCATATTATTTAGAGTATTTATGTTTCTTAATTCAGTGATGTTTGACTCACTAGTTTCTTTACTGTCATTTTCTTTTTGTTGGTAATTCGGGTCATAACCATCTACAGGAGTAAGTGAATCAAAATTTATTTCATGGTATGGGACACTTGAAAAATCGTATGTTCCATCTTCTTTTTTGGTACTGATACTATTTTTACCTTCATAGTACCAATAGCCTCCAACATTGTAGATTTTATCCGCATCGTATCCTCTAGCTGCCAAAAGTGACTTAGTCATACCGGCATAGCCACCACCACCACACATTAAGAAAATAACTTTATCTTTTGGGAATAATTCATTTAGAATTTCATCACTTTCTTCATAATTGGCAGTATATGTTCCATCGTCATTTAAAGTGAATAGAGTTGTTCCTGTATAAGAAGAACCAACTTCTTCAGGAAGTCCTGTAACATTACAAAGATATGGATAAGGAACTACTTCAAATCCTTTAATGTAGCCACTTAAATAGCTATCACCACCAATTGCTTCATAATTAGCATCATCTTTAAGCATGCGCATATCTCTATATACAGCATCACTTCTATTAAGATAATTATCGATTGTGGATTCGTTGATATTTTTATCAATGCCAAGTTGACTGCCTCTAATCCCACTATCAAGTTCGGGCTTTGGCAGTGCACTTTGACAAGCACATAACAATACTAATAATAAACATAATATTTTTTTCATGTCTTTATTTTAGAATATTAATTCGATAATAAAAACACTTATGCAGCAAATAGATGCCACTCCTATTAAACTAACGTTTTTATAGCTAGCTATAATTCCTAATATTAAGGCTACAATTCCTGCAAACATTGAATTTGTAGCTTCAATAATAGCCGGAAAGGTCATTACAGATAACGTAATATAGGGAACATAATATAAAAATGATTTAATAAATTTATTTTTGATTGGCTTTCTTATCAATGTCATTGGTAAGGCTCTAATAAGAAATGTTGTTAATGCCATTAAGAATATATAAATCCAATTATTATGCATTGTCTTCTTCCTTTCTTGGGGCCATAACAGCCATTAGCGATGAAAGAATAACGGTAAGGATAATTGTTCTTGTGCCGCTGCTTAAATCTTTAATATATGGTAAATAATATGTACATAAAAAACTTAAAGCGAAGGATAATACAACACCAATTAAAATATTTTTGTCTTTTTTTACAGGTGGAATAATGATAGCTAGAAACATGCCGTATAAGGCAACAGATAAGGCTGATACAATTCTGCCTGGAAGTATATTTCCGGCAACTATTCCAAGAAGTGTTCCAAGTGCCCACAAAGATGTAGCAGGTAATACTGCACCATATGTATAATATGGATCAAAGTTATCTCTTGCGACAGTTATGCCAAATATTTCATCAGTTATATAAAAGCTAAGCAGTAGACGGTGTTTTATATTTAAATCGTTTGGACATTTTTGAGTTAAAGCCGTAGACATCAACAAATATCTAGCAGAAGCAATAATTGTCATTGTGATCATTTGCAAGTATGATGCGTTAGATGCGATTACCATAAAGCCAGCATATTCTCCAGCTGATGCGTTAGTCAAAAGAGAAGCTATGGTGCCCTGAATTGGTGAAAGTCCTGCACTAGAGGCGAATACACCTAGCGAAAATGATACCGCAAAGTATCCAAGAGCAATAGGAATTCCGTCTTTAAGTCCTTCTAAAAGTACTTCTTTTTTATTTTTAAACATCGTTTTTAATTTTATCACGTATAATTTATAAAAAAGGAGTGAATATGAAGATTGGAATTGTTATTGCGGTTTCTAGGGAATTGAAGAGTTTTTTGGAAAGTGAATATGTGGTTGAAACTGTTGAAGTAGACTATAGAACTGTTTATAAAACTAAGGTAAATAATAATGAAATATACGCGATTCAATCAGGATGCGGAGAAATTGATGCCTCTATTGCCAGCCAATATTTAATTACTAAATATAATGTTGAAGTAATACTTAATTATGGCGTTGCTGGTGCTTTGATTAGAGATATTGAAGTATCTGATTTATTTGTTGTTAGGGGTGCTATAAATCATGATTTAGATACTACTGCTATAGATGATGTTTTGCCACATCAATATTGTGATTTAGATACGGTAGAAATACCTTTAGATAAGGAAATGATGGCTCTAGCAAAGAGTATTAAACCGGATTTAAAAGAATGTTTGGTTGCTAGTGGGGATAGATTTATAGAAGATGTTAATGATAAAAAATATTTGGCAAGTCTGGGCTGTGCTATATGTGATATGGAAATAGCTGGTATTTCTAGAACGTGCCTTTTAAATAATGTTAAGTGTTTATCTATCAAATGTATTTCTGATACTTATGATGGAGATGGAAGTATGTTTGATGAAAATATCAAGAATTCTTCTAATAAAGCATTTAACTTATTGAATAAAATTATACAAACATTATAAGCGGATTAATTTCTGCTTTTTGTTTTGCTAAATTCAAAAATATGGGTGTTCAATTCAAATTTTGATAGTGATAAAATTAACGTGTAAAAATGTATTAGCTTTACCAAAACTTTATATGGGGGCTTTGGTAAAGCTAAGGGAAGCAAATGCTTCGTTAGGAGAAAGTGATGTATAAGATTTTAGCGAAAGATTCATTAAATCCTACTGTTTCTAGAATGACGGTAGAAGCACCTTTTGTAGCTAGAAAAGCTAAAGCTGGTCAATTCATTATCCTAAGAGTTAGTGAAACTGGCGAGAGAATTCCTTTAACTATTGCGGATTCTAATAAGGAAACAGGTGCTGTTACTATTATTTACCAAATAGTTGGGGCTACTACTTTAGAACTTGACCAAAAGAAAGTTGGTGAAGAACTTCATGATTTTGTTGGCCCGTTAGGCGTTCCAACAGAAGTTGAAGGATTAAAGGATGTTTGCGTAGTTGGCGGTGGCGTTGGTTGTGCTATTGCGCTTCCTGTTGCTAAGGCTTTAAAAGCTGCTGGATGTAATGTTACTAGCATCATTGGTTTTAGAAACAAAGATTTATTAATTCTTGAAGATGAATTTAAGCAAACTAGTGATGAGCTAATTGTTATGACTGATGATGGTTCTTATGCAAGACAGGGTAATGTTACTGTTCCTTTAAAGGAAATGTTATCAAGTGGTAAACACTTTGATAAAGTTATTACTATCGGACCACTTATTATGATGAAGTTTGTTGTATTAACTTGTAAGGAATTTAATGTTCCTGTTGATGTTTCAATGAATCCAATTATGATTGATGGAACTGGTATGTGTGGTGGCTGCCGTCTTACTTTAAATATTGATGGCAAGAAGGTTACTAAGTTTGCTTGTGTTGATGGTCCTGATTTCAATGGCTATGAAGTTGATTTTGATGAAGCCATGAGTAGAGGCAGAATGTATTCTACTTTTGAAAGACACAAATATGAAGAAGCATGTAACTTATTTAAGAAGGGAGCTTAGTAATTATGCCTAATATGAAATTAGAAAAAAACCCAATGCCTATTCAAGATCCAATTGAAAGAGGCCATAACTTTAAAGAAGTTACACTTGGTTATACCGAAGAAATTGCTCTTGATGAAGCAGAAAGATGTTTAAATTGTCGCAATCCTAAATGTGTAGAAGGATGTCCTGTTAATATTCATATTCCTGATTTTATTGCTAAGATTAGAGAAAAGGATTATGAAGGCGCATATAATGTAATTTCTCTTTCTAGTTCTTTGCCCGCAGTTTGTGGTAGAGTTTGCCCACAAGAGACACAATGCGAATCTAAGTGTGTTAGAGGAATTAAAGGTGAGCCAGTTGGAATTGGTAGACTTGAAAGATTTGTCGCTGATTATCATTTAGCTCATGATCATAAAGTTAAAAAACCTGCTAGCAATGGGCATAAAGTGGCTGTTGTTGGTTCTGGACCAAGTGGACTTACTTGTGCCGGTGATTTAGCTAAGAAGGGCTATGAAGTTACAATTTTTGAAGCTTTGCATACCGCTGGTGGTGTTCTTGTTTATGGCATTCCTGAATTTAGACTTCCTAAGTCAATTGTTCAAAAGGAAGTTGATAACTTATCTAATTTAGGTGTAACCATTAACACTAATGTTGTTGTTGGCAAATCAATTACTGTTGATGAGTTGTTAGATGAATATGAAGCTGTATATATTGGTTCTGGTGCTGGCCTTCCTTCATTTATGAATATTCCTGGTGAATCATTAAATGGTGTTTATTCAGCTAACGAATTCTTAACTAGATCTAATCTAATGAAGGCTTATAATAATGATCCTGTTACTCCAATTATGAAAGGCGGTAAGGTTGCGATCGTTGGTGGTGGCAATGTAGCTATGGATGCTGCTAGAACTGCATTAAGACTTGGAGCTGAAAAAGTTTATATTATCTATAGACGTTCACTAGAAGAACTTCCTGCTAGAAAAGAAGAAGTTGAACATGCTATGGAAGAAGGAATTGACTTTAGACTATTGAATAATCCAGTTGAAATCCTTGGCTATCATAATCCAGATGATCCAAGAGATCCTAAGAATAACTTTGTTACAGGCATTAAATGTATCAAGATGGAACTTGGTGAGCCTGACGCTAGCGGTAGAAGAAGACCGGTTGAAATCCCTGGTTCTGAGTTTGAACTTGAAGTTGATACTGTAGTTATTTCAATTGGTACTACACCTAACCCTCTAATTAAGTCTACAACTCAAGGCCTAGAGGTTACTAAGAAGGGTGGTATTATCGTTGATGATACTGGTAAGACTACTAAGGATAAGGTATATGCTGGTGGTGATGCAGTTACTGGTGCTGCTACTGTAATTAGTGCAATGGGTGCAGGCAAATTGGCTGCTAAGTCAATTGATGAATATTTGAGCAAATAAGCATTAACTTAAAAGAACTATCATTGATAGTTCTTTTATCTTAAATGTGTTATAGCACTATA
>CAVDDT010000005.1:0-68226 GCA_963607765.1 Paratractidigestivibacter sp.
CATGTCCTTTTTTAATCATTCCAGGAATAACTGCCTTAGAAACAATAAATGGTGCTGTTAGATCGGTATCTACCACTTTTCTAAATTCTTCACTACTTATTTCTAACATATCTTTTCTAATAATCATTCCAGCATTATTAACCAAGATATCAATTGGTCCTAAATCATTGTTTATTTGTTTAACTAAATCATTTACTTGTTTTTCATCAGTGACATCACATACGTATCCATATGCCTTAATCCCTTCTTTTTCAAATTCTTGTAATGATTTATTTATTTTTTCAACACTTCTTTGATTAAAACAAACGCTTGCGCCAGCTTTAGCCAGCCCACATGAAATGCCAAAGCCGATTCCAGATCCCCCTCCAGTGACAAGCGCAACTTTTCCTTTTAGGGAAAAACAATCCATATTAAACATATCTTTACCTCCTTTTAAATTGTAATACAAAAATATGTATATTTATTATCGCGGTGCTAAAATTATGATATGAAGTATATTGTTTTTGATGATGATCCTACCGGTATTCAAACTGTTTTTAATGTATTGGTTTTAGTTGATTATGATTATAATTCTTTAAAGGAAGCTTTTTTAGATGAAAGAGAAATGTTTTATGTTTCAACTAATTCTAGGTCTTTTAGCGAAGTGGAAACAATTAAATATCATGAAAGGTTAATGGATTTGATTATAAAGGTTTCAAAGGAAACGAATATAGATTTTACAATCCTTTCTCGTGGTGATTCTTCTTTAAGAGGACATTTTCCTTTAGAGACTAAAATAATTTACAACAAGTTAAAAGAAAATGGTATAAAAATTGATGGTGAAATTATTTGTCCATATTTAGATGGCATTAGAAAAACCATTAATGATGTTCATTATATTGTTGATAAAGATAATTTAATTAAAGTTGGTGATAGTGAATTTTCGAAAGATAAGACTTTTTCTTTTAAATCAAGCGATTTAAAAGATTATGTTGAGGAGAAAACACGTGGTGAATATAAAGCTCAAGATTGTATAAGCATTTCTTTGGATGATTTAAACAATCAAGATGTAGTTGTTTCTAAATTAAATAGTGTAAGTAATTTTAATAAAGTTATCGTGAATGCATGTTCAATAGATGATTTAAAGAAGTTTGTTAGTGCTTATAAGAAGTCTAATAAGAAATTTATTTTTAGATGCGCTGCTAGTTTAGTAAAAGAAATAGGAAATATTAAAGACAAAGAATATTTAACTAAGGATGAATGTGTTACTAGTGGGAAAGGCGGTTTGATTCTTGTTGGCTCACATGTCAATAAAACTACTAGCCAGTTGGATTATTTAAGAAAGCATTTCCTTAATTTGGATTATGTTGAATTTAATCAACATGAAATATTAAATGATAACTTATATAATGAGGCTGTAAGATGTGCAAAAGAGATCTCAAATAAGTTAAAAGAAGACAAAATAGTTGTTTTAGCGACAAGAAGGGATAGAGTTGATTTTAAAGGCGATGATAAAGATAAACAATTAGAGATGGCAGTTAGTATTTCAAAAGAACTAACTGGTATCTTAAATAAGCTTGAGGTAGCGCCTAAGTTTCTTGTAAGTAAGGGTGGCATTACTTCTTATGATTGTTTAAATATTGGTCTTCATGTGAAAAAAGGTTTGGCTCTTGGCCAAATCGAAAAGAATGTTGGGGTTATTAGATGCTTAGAGGGTTCTAAGTTTAACAATATGCCGGTGGTTATTTTTCCTGGCAATGTTGGCGATGAAAAAACTTTATATAACGTGGTTTATAAGTTAGGAGGAAACATGGAAAAGAAAGTTTTTGGTTATCCAAAGTATGATGAAAAGGGTGAGATGATTCTTACTACTTACACTAATGAGTATTCGGACATGCTTATGGATATTCGTGTGTATCATTTAAATGAGAATGAACAAAGAGGTTTTCAAAGCAAGAATGAAGAGATTGCAGTATTACTTCTAAATGGTGATATTGAAATTGATGTAGATGGTATTTTTGACTCGGTGTCTAGAAGAAGCGTCTTCTTGGATGGCCCTATTTGTGGCCATGTTTCTAAGGGCAAGAAGATTGTCGTTAAGGCTAATAAAGAGACTGAGATTTTGGTTCAAAAGACTTTAAATAACAATGATTTTGATTCTAAATTGTATAAGGGAGAGGATGCTCCATTTGTTTATTCTAATAAAGGCAAATATAATTCAACTGCTGCTAGAAGAGTGAATACAATTTTTGATTATGACATTAATCCAAAGAGCAATATGGTTCTTGGCGAAGTGTTAAATGATCCAGGAAACTGGTCTGGCTATTTGCCTCATCGTCATCCTCAACCAGAATGTTATTATTTCTTGTTTGATCATCCAGAAGGCTTTGGTGCTAGTTTTGTTGGAGATGAAGTATTTAAGAGTACAAATAAGTCTTTTTCTGCTATTCCAGGTGGAAAGCTTCATCCTCAAGTTTGTGCTCCAGGATATCAGATGTATACTTGTTGGATGATTAGGCATTTAGATGGCGAGCCTTGGCTTCAAACTACTAGAAATGAAGATGAAGCATTCTTGTGGCTAAAGGATGCAAAGTTTAATAGCGATACTAATTCTTTTGAAAAATAGTTATGAGAATCCTTATTGTTAGACATGGTGAGCCTAATTACAAGATTGATTCTTTAACTGAAAAAGGATGGAGAGAAGCTGAATTATTATCTAATAGATTAATTAAAGAAAACATTGATTACTTTTATGTTTCTCCTTTAGGAAGAGCTAGGGATACGGCTTCTTTCACTTTAAAGAAATGCCAAAAAGAAGCTACTCAATTAGAGTGGCTAAGGGAGTTTGATGCCCATGTTGATAAACCTGGGATATCCGATAATCATCGTGCTTGGGATTGGCTTCCTAAGGAAATGGTTAAATATAATGAACTGTTTGATGAGCATGATTGGTTAAATCAAGAAAATATTAAAAATAGCGATACCAAAGAAGAATATAAGTGGGTTGTTGACAATTTTGACAAGCTTTTAGAGAAACATGGCTACAAGCGAAATAAAAGACTATATAAGGCGGTTAGTCCTAGTCATGATACAATTTGCTTGTTTTGCCATTTTGGGCTAGAAATGGTTCTATTATCGCATTTATTAAATGTTTCTCCATATCCTTTGTGGCACGGATTTTGTGCAGCTCCTACAAGTGTAACTACTATTTATACTGAAGAGAGAGAAAAAGATGAAGTGATATTTAGAATTCAGAGCTTTGGTGATGTATCGCATTTATACAATAATGAACCAGTTTCGTTTGCGGGTAGATATGATGAATGCTATGGCGATGACTCAAGATGGGAATAACCCATCTTTTTTAGTTAGTTTGAATGATGATTTTCGTTTTATTTAAATAGTAATATATAATTGTTCATATGGAATTAAGAGAAATTGTTTCAACAAGCGTAGAGTCAGCTACAGCCATATTTTCATTACTTGTATGGTTGTTTTTGGCGTTTCAAAAAAATCGTACAAAAATAGATAAAGACATTCAAATATTGCTTTTGTTATCAGTCTTTTTGTTGATTAATGATATCATAGCGATGATTTTTTCAGGAATGGTATCTAATCAAGCTTATTTCTTGGTTAGACTATCTAATTTTTTGGTTTTCACGTGTCTTTATACAATTACGATGGCTTTTGGAAAATACTTATATGATTACCTAAGACCTAAAAATAAGTTTGAACTTACTTTATATAAGGTCATTACTTATAGTGGCCTAATTTCTATTTTAGTTGTTATCATTTCTCAGTTTACTAATTGGTACTACTATTTTGATGAATATAATTTATATCACCGTGCTTCTTTGTGGATTTTTAGCCAAGTTCAAGCTGCTGTTGTACTTCCTATATATACAATTATTTTGTATAGAAACAAAACCAAAATTGCCAAAAACGAGTTAAATGCGGTTGTTACTTATATCGCTTTGCCTTTAGTTTGCACAATTCTTCAAACAGCTATATATGGATTCCCATTTCAAAATTTGGCTATTGTCATCTCATCTTGGGTATTGTTCTTAGCTAGAGAGATTGATGTTAGAAATCAATTAGAAGAAGCTATGAATGCTAAAGATGAATTCTTAAGTAAAATGTCTCATGATTTAAGAACGCCATTAAATGGTATTTTAGGTTTAATTGAAATAAATGATTCCCATCCTGAAGATGTTGAACTTTTAAAAAATAATCGTAGAAGAATGAAGGTTGCCGCTTCACACTTATTATCTTTATTAAATGATGTATTAGAGTTAAGCAAACTAGAAAGACGTAGTATTAATTTTATTGATAGCCGTTTTAATATGGAAGCAGTTTTAGATGATGTAATTACTATTTCTAAATTAAAAGCTGATGAAAACAATATTAAATTAGTTTGCGATAGCAGTGTTAATAATTTGCCTTATCCTTATGTTTATGGAAGTCCTTTACACATTAAACAAATATTAATTAATATTATTGATAATGCAATTAAATACAACAAGGAAAATGGTTCTGTTTCGATTAAAATAGGAACTGCTAAAAAGGAGGATAAAGTTCAATATTCATTTATTATTTCTGATACTGGCATTGGCATGTCACCTGAATATATTGAACATATTTTTGAACCTTTTACACAGGAAAATAGTGATGATCGTAGTATTTATAAGGGCGCAGGCCTTGGCATGTCTATCGTCGGTAATCTTGTTAATGCTATGAAGGGCTCTATTAAGATTGATTCAAAGGTTAACCAGGGAAGTACTTTTACAATTGATCTTCCTTTTAGGATTGCCCAAGAAGAAACTGTTAAAAAAGAAAATAAGAGTGTTGATATATCTGGCAAGAGAATCCTTCTTGTTGAGGATAATAATTTAAATAGAGATATAGCACGTATGCTTCTAAGTGAAAAGGGCGTTATTGTTTTTGAAGCTAAAGATGGTAAGGAAGCTGTAGACTTATTTAAAGAAAGTGAAGCTCATAGTTTTGATTTAATTCTAATGGATGTCATGATGCCAATGATGGATGGATTAGCTGCTACAAGAGAAATTAGAAATTTGGATAGAGAAGATAGTAAAAATATTCCAATTATCGCTTTAACCGCTAATGCCTTTAGTGAAGATATTAAGAAGACTAAGGAAGCAGGTATGAATGACCATCTTTCAAAGCCTTTTGAGATTAATAAATTGGTTGATCTTATAAATAAGTATTGTTGAGGTATAAATGGGCTTAATTAAGACAAATGGTAGTGCTTTTAAAAGCGTTTTGTGTGATTCTTGTAAGTATTCAATTACTATAAAAAGAAGTAGTGAAAATTTAAATATAAGTGTTGATCAAATGCTTAATACCTACAATGAATTATTAACTAAATTAAATATGTTAAACATCAAAGATATTAAGCTGGTAGAAGATAACACTAGTGAATTTCTTTATGAGAAAAAGAAATATTACCGTGCTTATCGAATGATTTCTTTTAATAGTGAGGCTGATGTTTCCTTTAATAATAAGTTGTTGAAGGAATTATCTAGCTTGGATGTTGAAATAAATAGTGAATATTATTGCTTAAAAGAAAAAGATTTTCGTGATGAGTTAATTAAAGAGGCTTTGCTAGATTCTAGGCATAAAGCTGAAGTTATTTGCGCTGTAAGCAATCAAAAAATAATCGGCTTAGAAGAGGTGGAACTTTCTGATAATTCTATGTATACTAGAGAAGCTAACTTATGCGCGAGAAATGATATTTCAAACAAGGAAATACAAATAAGTGAGCAGCTTACTGCTTCTTGGAAAATAGAATGAATATTAGATTCACAATTGAGGATAAACAAGAGAAATATAAGGAAGTAATCAATATTGAAAATGTTTTGGATAAGAAACATTTTTCTTATGTTGATAGCGATGGTTCTAACAACGATATTAGGGTTTTTAATGATGGTATAAGCGTTGTTAGAAAAGATAAGGATCATACTACTTATCTTATTTTAAGAGATGTTTCTTACATAAAAGTCAAGACATGTGAGGGTTGCATGAAATTTTCTATAAAAGTAGTTGATTTAAAAATAAACAATGATAATATATGTATTGGCTATTGTGTAAATGATAGTTTAAAGACTATAAAAATAAATTATTTAGGAGTATAAAATGACAGCAAAAAAATCTATGGCTGATGTGGCATTTGATATCTTATCAACTAAGACAGAGGCTATACCATTTAGTGAATTGTGGAGTGAGGTTTCAAAAAAGACTGGTGCTACTAGCGATATGGTAGCTAGTTTCTATTCCGATTTATCTCTTGATGGCCGTTTTGTGGCTATTGATGGAAACAATTGGGACCTTAAGTCTCATCGCAAGTTCGCTGAAACGCAAATTGATATTTCACAAATCGAGGTAGATGATGATAATGATGGCGTTGTCTATGATGATGATGGAAATATTATTGAGGAACCTGAAGAAGATTATTAAGACGCTAAGCGTCTTTTCTTTTTGGTATAATTGAGCCATGCGTTATGTTATTTTTGATTTCAACGGAACTATTTTAGATGATGTTGATTTGTCTGTTGATTGTATAAACAAAACCATTAAACATTATTTGTATAGAGAGCCTCTTTCGAAGGAAGAGTATAAAAATATTTTTACTTTTCCAGTGAAAAAATATTATGAAAATGCTGGCTTTGATTTTGATCAATTTGATTGGTATGAAGTAGGACAATATTGGATGGATCTTTATTTGAAGAATGAAGACAAATGTAAACTCAATGATGGGATACTAGACTTGCTTTTAAATAATCGAAAAAAGGGAATTAAGAATGTTGTTTTAAGTGCTTCTAGAATCGATATTTTAAAAAGTCAATTAAAAAGACTTGGCATTTTGGAATGTTTTGATGAAGTCTTGGGCATTGATAATATTTATGCGACAAGTAAGCTTCCAATTGCCTTAAATTTTATTGAAGATAAAGATCGTGATGAATGTATGATGATAGGTGATACTATTCATGATAAAGAGGTAGCTGATGCGATGGGAATAAGATGTGCTCTTGTTTCTATTGGCCATCAAAATAAGGAAACACTATTAGAAGTATGTGATGAAGTGTATGATGATATTAGGAGTATAAAGATATGAGAATTGGACAATCACAGGATATTCACTGTTTAGTTGAAGGCAGAGACCTAATTATTGGCGGAGTTAAGATTCCTTATGAGAAAGGGTTATTAGGGCATAGTGATGCAGATGTGTTGCTGCATGCGATTATTGAAGCTCTTATTGGCGCTATGGGACTAAAGGATATTGGCACCCATTTTTCTGATAAAGATCCTAAATATGAAGGCATCTCTTCTTTAAGGCTTTTAGAAGAAACTAAAAAGATGCTCGATGAAAATAATTACAAAGTAGTTAATATCGATAGTTTAATAATTATCGAAAAGCCTAAGATGGCACCATATATTGATACTATGAAAGAAAACATTGCCAAGGGGCTAGATATTGACCCAAGTCTAGTTAATGTTAAGGCTACATGTAGCGAAAAGATGGGTTTTGTTGGAAAAGGCGAAGGTGCTATGGCTCAAGCTGTAGTTCTTATTGACTTAAAATAGCGTCGATTACTTTAGCGATATTGTTTCCATCGACCGAAACATATTCGCCGTTATCATAATTCGTTTTCTTAGCACTCATGTGAAATTGACTCACATGAGTTTTTTCTAATATTTCATTTATATTAGAACTATTTATGCCACATCCTGGCAATATTTCAATTTTATCTTTGTATTTTTCTTCAAGAAGCTTAATTGTTTCTATCCCATCGTATGCACTAGGCATTAGGCCACTAGTTAGTACTCTATCTATGTCGCATTCAATTAATGTTTCGATAGCTTTGATTGGGTCTTTTACTTCGTCAAAGGCTCTATGAAAAATAGCTTCCTTATTATATGAATGAATTAATTTAACCATCTTTTGAGTATTTATTTTATCGATGGTGTCGTCCTTGTTTAAAAAGCCAAATACTATTCCATCAGCATTATTATCTAAAAAGATTTTCGCATCAGAAAACATTGTTTCAATATCTTCTTTGTTGTATAAAAAACCAGCTGTTCTAGTTCTTACCATACATACAATCTTTTTAGTAGTGTATTTCTTGGCTTTTAAGAAAGTTGAAATAGAAGGTGTGAGGCCACCTAATTCAAGAGCTGAATTTAGTTCAATTCGATCAATATCATAGTTGTTGGCAATTAGGCAATCACTAAGGCATCCACAACATATTTCTATTTTATAGTTATTAATCATGTCTTTATTATATGTCAAATAGAATGGTATAATTGTCGTGTTATGATTGGTTTTTTAAGAGGAAAAGTACATCGTTACGGAAATGACTATTTGTTACTTGATGTCAATTCTGTGGGATATCGTATTAATTTTTATCATCCTGAGTCATTGAAAATTGATGAAGAAGTTTTGGTTTATACTTATGAAAATATTAGAGAAGATGAGCAATCTTTATATGGCTTTCTTAGCTTAGAAGAATATGATTTGTTTGTTAAACTAATTTCTGTTAAAGGACTAGGCCCAAAGATTGCTTCTGGAATATTGGCTAAGGCTAAAGTTGAAACAATTATTAATGCGATTGAAAATTCTGATTTAGCATTTATTAAGTCAATGCCTGGTATTGGCGGTAAGACTGCTAGCCAAATCATTCTTGATTTAAAGGGAAAACTTGTTTCGGATAGCGATAAAGCTAGTGAAGATAATCCTAAATTAAACGATGCTTTAGAGGCTTTAAAGAGCTTGGGCTACAAAGCTTCTGAACTTAAACCTGTTATAAGACAGCTTGCTAAAGAAGACTTAAACAGTGATCAGTATGTAAAGAAAGCTTTAGCTTTATTAATGAAAAATAAATTATGAGTGATGTGATAAATGATAATATTCTAGCTAGTAAGCTAGAAGATGATGAGGAATTGAATTTAAGACCTCATAAATTAAATGAATATGTTGGTCAAAGCGCTTTAAAGGAGAATCTTGAGGTTTTTATTAAAGCTGCAAAGAGCCGTGATGAAGCACTTGATCATTGTCTTTTTTATGGCCCTCCAGGACTTGGAAAAACTACTTTAGCTTATATTTTGGCTAATGAAATGGGCTCTAATATTAAGGTTACAAGTGGTCCTAGTATTGAAAGAAGTGGTGATCTAGCTGCAATTCTTTCTTCTCTTGAGGCTGGCGATGTTTTATTTATTGACGAAATACATCGTTTACCTAAAACGGTTGAAGAAGTTTTATATCCAGCCATGGAAGATTTTGTGATTGATATTGTTGTTGGCAAGGAACAAGGTGCACGTTCGATTAGACTTGAACTTCCTCCTTTTACTTTAGTTGGTGCAACAACACGAATGGGTTCTATTTCTAGTCCCTTAAGAGATCGTTTTGGAATTATTTCAAAACTTGAATATTATGATGAAAAGGAATTAAGCCAAATAGTTAAAAGAACCGCCAAAGTCTTTGATACGACTATTGAAAAAGATGCGGTAAAAGAGATTGCTAGAAGAAGCAGAGGTACACCTAGAATTGCTAATAGACTTTTTAGAAGAGTTAGAGATTTTGCTGAAGTATTAAATGATGGAAAAATTGATCTTAAGACTACTAGTGATTCTTTAGATAAATTGAAAATTGATCCAATTGGTTTGGATGATGTTGATATTAGATATTTAAGAGGCATCATTGAAAGATACCATGGTGGTCCGGTTGGCCTTGAGGCTATTGCTAGTGCGATTGGAGAAGAGGCTGTTACTATTGAAGATGTTTATGAACCTTATTTATTACAAATTGGTTTTATAAATAGAACAGCTAGAGGAAGGGTGGTTTCTTCTCTTGCTTATGACCATCTTAAGATAAGTAATGAAAAGGCTTTATTTTAGGATATTGCTTAAAAAAGAATTAATGTGGTATCATTATTAAGCGTTAACGGGAGGTAATAGTAATGCCTAGAGAGTTTGTAACATTTAAATGTTCAGAATGTGGTGAAGAAAATTACATCGGTTCTAGAAATAAGAAGAAACATCCTGATAAGATGGAAATCAAAAAGTATTGTCCTAGATGTAATAAAATGACTGCTCATAAGGAGAAAAAATAAGCGATTTCGCTTATTTTATTTTTGCATGGAAGTTAAAAGAATGATATGTGGTGCTTTTGGCACTAATACTTATCTTCTTGAAGAAAACAGCGATTGTCTTTTGATCGATCCTGCTTGTAAGGCGGAAAAATTGTTTCCTTTATTAGAAGATAAAAACTTATTAGGAATACTTCTTACTCATGGACATTTTGATCATATTAAGGCTTGTGATGACTTATATAAAAAATATAATGTTCCTATCTATATGAGTGATAAAGATAAAGAACTTGTAAGTGATAATAGTCAAGGTAGGCCATTTGGATTATTGAATGTTCCAACAATAAGTTCTCCTATTACTTGTCTAAAAGAAGGAATGATGAATATTGGCCCATTTTCTTTTGAAGTAATATATACTCCAGGACATACAAAGGGTTCTGTTTGTTTCTTGTTTAAAGACTTCATTTTTACTGGTGATACTTTATTTAGAGGTTCTATTGGCAGAACTGATTTAAGAGGTGGAAATGATAGTGAGCTTAAATCTTCACTTAGGATATTTAAAGACTTGGATGACGATTTAATTGTTTATCCTGGCCATGATGAAACTACTACAATAAAAGATGAATTAGCTAATAATTTGTATCTTAGATAAATCACGAAAGTGATTTTTTCTTTTACTTTTTTTAAATTTGTGTAGGAATTTTGATTTTTTTTCGCAATAAATAAGTAGGAGGAAAAATGGAAACAAGATTATTAGCTATTTTAAGATTGGCCATTAAATATAAGGCGACTGATATACATTTTAATCTTAAACATGATGATACCGAAATTTTTATGCGTATAGATAATGTGCCCAGAAGAGTTAAACAACAATTTGGTGATGATAAATTAATACGTTACTTGCAATATCGTTCTAACCTTGATGTTGGTAATTTAACTAAGCCTCAAACTGGTCAATTCGAGATTGAACTTGATGGAAATATTTTGTCTTTAAGATTTGCGGTAATTAATACCTATAATTCTACTAATGCGGTGCTTAGAATTCTAAATTCTAATTTAAAAGTGGAAGCTGATAATTTGTCTCATATTGATGGGCAAAATCAGTATTTTAAAAATCTTTTAAAGAAAGACAATGGCCTAATATTATTTTCTGGTCCAACTGGTTCTGGTAAGACAACTACTCTTTATTCTTTGCTTAGAAGTGTAGAGAATTCAATCATTTATACAATTGAAGATCCGATTGAAGTATATAGCGACAAGTTTGTTCAACTACAAATAAATGAGAAATTAGGATTCGATTACGAAGCCGGCATTAAACAAGTTTTAAGGCATGATCCTGATATTATTATGATAGGCGAGATAAGAGATGATAAGGCAGCTAAAATGGCTGTTAGAGCCGCTAATACGGGCCATCTAGTTTTATCTACCATCCATGCCTCTAGTGCTAGTTCTTGTGTAAGTAGAATGGTTGACTTAGGTGTAAATGAGAATCATTTATATGAAATGTTGTTGTGTTTGGTTAATCAAAAGATGGTTGTAAACAAGAACAATGAAAAACAAGTTATCTACGAGATAATGGATAAAAGGGAGATTAATTTTTTTAGAGAACATAAGCATAACTCTGATAATTTTATCAGCATAGAAAGACAAATTGAAGATGGAATTAAACAGGGAATTATTTAGTTTTAAAAAGAAAATCTCAATCGAGGATTTAAAGGCTGTTAATGAACTTTTAAAAACCAATCTTTCTTTAAATAATTGTTTGGAACTTATCAAAAACAAAGGCAATGAAGTCTTATTTAATTCACTTATTGAAAGATTAAACAAAGGGGAAGCAATCGAAGAAATTATTGAAGAATATTTGCCTAAAGATGTAGCTAAGTACATCAAGACGATGCTTAGGACAATGACTTTCTCTAAAAGCCTTGATTTGTCTCTTTCTTTTATAGATAAGGTGAAAGATAACAATAAAGCTATTGAAAAGGCTGTATTATATCCATTTATTTTACTTTTTGTGGGACTAACAGCCTTGTATCTTTTTGATAGCTATGGGCTAGATTCAATTTTAAGCATGCTTAGTAGTTTTAAGGTTGATGGTGGCGATTTTAAAGCAATTAGAATTTTATTTAGAATTGTTGTTTATGTTTTCTATTTTTCAATGCTTATAGGAATAGCTATATTGGCTTACTTTACAAAAGAAAAAAATATCTCGATTCTTTATGTTTTATTATGCAAATATTTTCCAAATAGTTTAGTTCAAACATATTTTTGTGAAGAGTTTGTTTCTTTGTTTATTATTTGCGTTAATATGGGCTATAAGACAAAGGATTCATTATCTATTTTAAAGGGGTTGCACAACAAGCCAATTGTATCTTTATTAGCTTTTCATTTAGAGGAAAAGCTTCTTGAGGGTGAATCTTTAAAGAACGCTAGTAAACAAAATTATTATGATTATACTTTAACTAATTTTGTTAATGTCGCTATGCATACTAGTGATTTTACAAAGATATTAAATGATTATGTACTTTTAAGTAGAAATAAGATTGCCAATAAGATGAAAAAGTTAGCCTTAGGTATTCAAATTACTAGTTATGTGGTTATTGGGGCAATTATTGTTTTTATTTATCAAATATTATTTTTGCCAATGCAGGCAATAAGTGGATTTTAGGAGGAAAAATGTTTAATAAAAAAGCTTTCACATTACTAGAAATGGTAGTAGTGGTTATGATAGTTGCGATTTTATTCTTATTAACTATTCCTAATGTTAGTAAGGTTATTGATAGCGTTGATGATAGCGCATGCGATGCGCTTACTAGGGTGGTTGATTCAGCTATAGTTCAATATAAGCTAGAATATGGGCAATATCCATCTTCAACAGGGGATCTTGTTTCTGCTGGTTTGATTAGCGATGATCAAACATCTTGTTCAAATGGAAAGAGCATCTTTATATCGGGCGGTCAATCTTACCATGAATAACAGAGGAAATACTTTGCTTAGTATGGTTCTTACTTTAATGATTATGGCGTCAATGATGACTCTTACTTTAAAGAATAATGTAGAGGTTGATACAAGTCATTTAAGGTTTATCAACAACTACATTAGTACAAAGTGTGATGCACTAATCAATAAAACAAGAATCGAATTAGAAGAGGATAATAGTATTTATTTTAATGAAAATGGGCATGTGAATATGGGCCAAACATTAAATATTGGCAAGCATAAAGTAATAGTTCATTTAGGAAATGGTTATTTGTCTTATGAATAACAAGGGGTTTATGCTTGTTGATGCATTAGTTAATGTAATTGTTGTTTCAAGCATCGCGATTCTTTGTTTCTATGTATATAGGGCATTAAATAATTATGATGATGGGTATAAGAAATATATTAATGAAAATAATGAAAAATATGATTATTTATATGGAAGCTTAAGTGAATGTACAAAGTGTTTAATAATCGAGGATTCAGCGAAGTTAGAACCCTAATCGCATTGCTTATAACCATGACCATATTGCCGATTTGTGTAAGTGTTTTTCGCTTTGCCAGCAATATTGAATTTGATTACGATAAAGTAAATAGTGAATTAGCTTTCGCTGATTTAAGAAGAATATTATTAATTAGTTATGATATGGAGGTAAGCGAATATGAGCTTAATTTTATTTATCATAACGATAATTATAAATTATCTTGTGTAAATGATAAGCTAATTCTTCAGCCAGGCACCCAAATTATTGTTGATAATATTATTGATGCTTCTTTTATGGTCTATGGTGACTCAATTTATGTAAGTTATACGGATGAAAAAGGAAATGAATATGAAAGAAATATCGGCAGCTCAAAAAGGTTTTGTATCGCTGACTTTTCTGATGATAATGATGAATTGTCTGACGATTCTTTTGATGGGCATTGATTATGTGATTACTTGTGATGATACTTATATAAAATTAGATGAGTTTTATGATAGTTTTGCCAATGAAGCATATGTTGTTAATGAGGCGAAATGTCATTTGGCTAATTATGGTAATTTAGATGATTTTGATTTAGATGGTATTTCTATCATAAAGGATAATGATGATTATTATTTGTATTGTAATGAAATGACTTTATATTTAGAAACAAGTGATTTGATGATTGTTGATTATTCTGTACAATAGAAATTTTCTTTTTTAAGCTTCTTGTAATAAAATAGGGAAGTATTTTAAGTAGGAGAGTTTATGATAAATTGTACAGAAATTAAACCTGGATCATGTTTCACATGGGAAAACGAATTGTATCAATGCATTGACATTCAATTAAACAAGACAGCTATGGCTAAGATGAAAGTCAAAGTTAAAGTTAAGGTTCCAAGAACTGGTGTAGTTAAGGAATTAAGTTTGATTGGCGGCGATAAAGTTGGTGAAGCTCATATTGATAAAAGAGCTATGCAATACTTGTATGATGCTGGTGATTCTTTAGTTTTCATGGATAGCGAATCATACGAACAAATTGAAATTCAAAAGGATACTTTAAAATGGGAATTAAACTTCTTAACGCCTAATATGGAAGTAAATGTTCTTATTTATGAAAATGAAATTTTAGGTATTAATCTTCCTGATAAAGTAACACTTGAACTAGTTGAATGTGAAAATGCTGTTAAAGGTGATACAGCTACTGCTGCTTTAAAGAATGCAGTCTGTGAAACTGGTCTTCAAGTTAAGGTGCCAATGTTTATTGAAAACGGTGAAAAGATTATCGTTTCAACAATTGACGGCAAATATTCATCAAGAGCGTAAAATAGAGACCTTTGGTCTCTATTTTATATATTTGATACAAGAATTAGCTGCAATAGCTCCATCATTTGTTGCGGTTACAACTTGTCTTAATTCTTTATTTGTAACATCTCCTGCACCATATATTCCATCAATCTTTGTTTTCATATTTTTATCTACGATTAGATATCCTTTTTCATCTAGCAACGCTTTGTCTAAGAAAGACGTTTGGGGAGTGGCTCCAATATATGGGAAAATTCCTACACAATTGATTTCTTTTAAAGAATTATCTTTAGTGTTTTTAACTATCAGCCCTTTAATTTTATCTTCTTCTATAATCAATTTATATGGCAAAAAGTTTTTAATAATTTCAATTTTTGGATTATTTATAACTTTTTCAACCACGCTTGCATCAGCTCTAAATTCATCTCTTCTTATTACGATTGTAACTTTATTGACAATAGAGCTTAAATATAATGCTTCTTCTAGGGCACTATTGCCTCCGCCGATCACCACAACATCCTTCTTTCGATAAAAGAAGCCATCACATACTGCACAATAAGAAATTCCTTTGCCAATATATTCATTGCTATGTTCTATATCTAATAGTCTTTCTTTAGTTCCACTGGCAACAATAACCGTTTTACTTTCAATGGTTGAATTATCTGATAAAACAACTTCTTTATAATTTCCTTTATCGACAACGTTTATCACTGTCTCGCTTATGATCTCACCATTGAATTTTTTTACGTGGTTTACAAAATCATTAGCTAAATCATAACCACCAATTTCTTCAAAACCAGGATAGTTTTCAATCATGTATGTTTTAGTTAATTTTCCACCTGGATTTTCGCATTCGATTATTATTGTTTTAAGATTGGCTCTTAAAGAATATATTGCAGCAGTAAGGCCAGAAGGGCCTGCGCCAATTATTAAGACATCGTACATTTTTTTACCTCCTATAGATTATAACATTTGTGACTATACATTTTATTTTGGTAAAGCTAAAATATTAATGATGAAAAAAACTTATAAGTTTATTTATTTTTTAACTTCAATGTGTGCATATATTTTGCTTGGGATATTTGAGTTTTTTTGTATGAATAATATTGTAGATATTATTTCTGAAAAATATTTATATCATGTACTTTTTATGGTAGTGGCTCTTTTAGCGATCAACCCTTTCATTACTTTTTATGTAGTAAATAAGCTTCCTTTAAAGCCTAAAAAAAGAAATAGCGTTTCTATTAAAGAAGACTATAAAAAACAAATTAGATAACTTTTATTTAGTTATGATGATAAAATAATTCAAGTATGAAAATCGCAATTGTTGCCGGTGGAACTGGCGGACATATTTATCCAGCAATTACGCTTGGAGATGAATTAAAAAATAGGGGACATGAAATTGTCTTTTTTGGCTCTAGCGATAGAATGGAAAAAGATGTTGTTCCTAAGGCTAATTTTAAGTTTATTCCACTCGATATCACTTCTACTGCAGGTGGGCTTGTAAGCAAGGCCAAGAGCCTTTTTAGTATGGTTAAAGCCTACAATAAGTGTCTAAAATTATTAAAAGGATTCGATATGGCCATTGGCTTTGGCAACTATATTTCGATTCCTGTAATATTGGCTGCTAAGAAATTGAATTTGAAGACAGTTATTCATGAACAAAATTCTTTTGTAGGTAAGGCTAATAAGATGCTTGATGAAAAAGTTGATTTGGTTATTGGCTCTTATTTAGAAAATAGTTCTCAATTTAAGAACCCTCATACTTTAATATTAGGGAATCCTCAAAGTTCTAAGGCCAAGAATGTCGTGAAAGATAATGAATTACTTACTTCATTCGGGTTAGACAAAGACAAGAAAACAGTTGTTATTTTTATGGGTTCTTTGGGTTCTGAGACTGTTAATGATATTTTGATAAAATATTTTGAATTAACTGATGGTTCTTATCAAATTATTTATGCGACTGGCAAAAAATATTATGCGATTGATAAAGAACGAATTAAAGAAAAAGATTATTTAAGAGTTTTTGAACAAGTTGATGGTATTAAGGTCATGAAAGCTAGTTCACTATTAGTTTCTAGAGCTGGCGCTACTACACTTGCGGAAATAACCGCATTAGGCATGCCTTCGATTTTAATCCCCTCACCTTATGTTCCAAATAATCATCAATACTTTAATGCCTTAGCTTTAGTTGATAAAAAAGCTGCATTAATGATCGAAGAGAAGGATTTAACACCAACTTCCTTAAAAGAAAAGATTGATTCAGTAATTAATGATGATGCTTGTTTGGCTTCTTTAAGGGAAAATGCTTTAAAGCTAACAAGCGGTTCGGTGATTGAAGATATAGTAAGTGAAATAGAAAAATTATGATAAAAGAATTTTTAAGTAAACATGGTGACTATCGTGATGATAGAAGTTTTAAACAATTAACAACAGTTAAAATGGGCGGTGAGATTGCACATTATGTTGAACCGTATAATTTAAACGATTTAAAAGAAATTATTGATTATTTAAGAACTAATCATATACCTTTTAAAGTGCTTGGCAATGGTTCTAATTTGATTTGCGGATCAAGCAAATTTGAGGGTGCCGTTATTTCTTTAAAACGTTTTTCAAATTATGAGATCCATAATAATACTGTCTATGTTGAGGCTGGTATCTTAGCCCCATATTTAGCTCAAGTATTAGCTAATCAAGGTCTTAGCGGCTTGGAATTCGCCTCTGGTATTCCTGGGACAATTGGCGGCTTAATATATATGAATGCCGGTGCTTATAAAAAAGAGATGGCTGATATTGTAAAAGATGTTCTTGTTTTGGCAGAAGGTGAGATTATCACTCTTAAAAAAGAGGATCTTAAATTTAAATACCGTTATTCTATCTTCCAAGAACATCCTCGTTGGACAATCATTGCTGCTAATTTGGAGATGTCTTATAAGGATAAAGATGAAATTAAAAGTTTAATTTTAGAAAGAAGTAAAAGAAGAAAAGAAACTCAGCCTTTGGATAAGCCTAGTGCAGGTAGTTGCTTTAGAAATGATGAAAACGAATTTGCGTGGAAACTAATTGATTCTATCGGCTATCGTGGCTTTAACCGTAATGGGGTAGAGGTTTCAACTAAACATCCTAATTTTATTATTAATACAGGTGATGGCTGTGGTGAAGATTATTTAGCTATTGCTTTAGATATTCAAGATAAGGTTTATAAAAAACATAACATTAAATTAGTTATGGAAGTGGAGAAATTTAATTGCTAGATGATAACTCTAAAAGTATACTAAAAGATAATTATCTATTGAAGAAGAGAAAAGATGCACATGATAGTAGTATCTTTAAGGGACTTAAAAATAGATATTTTTTGCTTGGAGTTATTCTTGGCTTTATTGTTTTGATTACTTTATTTTTTGTAAGTGACTATTCAAATGTTTATCGTATCACTGTTTCTGGCAACGTTTATTTAAGCGATGAAGATATTATTAAGCTTAGCGGAATTAGTGAGGACACAAAGTATTTTTTTGTCTTTCCAAGCTTAAAAGAGAAAGAAATTAAAAAGTCTTCTTATATTGATGATGTAACTATTTCTCTTTTAGAGGATAGGATTGTTAATATTGATGTAACCGAGAAAAAACAAGTAGGATATATGAGTGATACGCTTGGTTCTTATATCCTTTTGATTGACGGTGAAAAAATTAATATAACCGATTCTAATGCCTATATGACAAGTAAACTTCCTTTAATTGAAGGGTATAGTGATGATCAATTGACCGAGATTTTAAGGGGTTTTAAGAATATTGACTATAAGACAATAAATGAAATATCTGAAATTCACCGTTATCCTTTTTCTTATGATGAGAATATGATGGAAGTAATAATGCGTGATGGTAATTATTGTTTTGTCTCATGGACTGGCTTAGAACTTCTTTCTAAATATTATTCAATTGTTTCAAACTTTGATGAGACGTATGACAATGTTTGCGTCTATCTTGATGAACTAACCAATTCTGGTTATATAAGCATTTGTCCTTGGCAAGATGATTCAACTACTAGTTATAGCGAAAGTACTAGTCAAGAGTAAATAGACAAGATATTGGATGATGATCAGAAAAGACAATATCTTGTTTTTTATTTGGATAAATCTTTGAAGATAATATTTCAACATTATTACTTAAGAATATGTGGTCAATTGGACCGCTATGTTTTGGGAATAATGAAGGAAACTCAATTGTTGGGTTTTTAAATGAAGCCATCGCATCTTTTAAAGTGTTTTTCTTTAAGAAAGATTGAATTTCTGGGCTAATGTGAGTGGCATTAAAATCACCAAGTAAGACGCATGTATCTTCACTATGCTTTTTAAGTATTTCGTTTATAGCGTTTAATTGAAATATTCTAGTAATTGGATTAGAAAAATCAAGATGCGTTGATGCTAGAAATATTCTTGAGTTATTTCTTTTGTCTAATAAATTTGCCCATACTATATTTCTTGGCTCACATATAAAAAATCTACTATATTCAACGTTTAAAGCATTTGACAGCCAATAAACACCATTGTCTATTAGTTTGTAGTTCTCTTTAAGAAAGTAGATAGCATTCCTTTGCTTGGTTAGCTTATTGCCACATTCATAAGAAAAATGTTGGTAATAACTGTCCAATAGTGAAAGGCTTTCTTCTGCTTGTGATTGATATTCTTGAAAACCAATAAAATCAGGCTTTAAATAGTCTATAAGTTCAATATAGCCAATAGATCTTGTCTTGAATTGCTTGCTTGTTTTTGTATAGAAATAGTCAATTTTTAAATTGGCTGATAGTGCAATATATTTAATCATGTTTTCATTATATAGTAATACAGATAATACAGTTTAAGAAAATTCTTTCATTTATAGAAAAAAGTTTCAAAACATTATTGACTTTCAATGGTATTAGTTTATTATAAATTTATATCGTTGAAGAGGAATAGTACTTATTGAAGTTCTATATAGCGAGTTTGGTTGGTGCAAGCAAACAAGAAATAGATAAGGAAGCGCTCCTTGGAGGTGTTGTCTTGAATTTAGTAGGGACAATCGTTAACCGGCGTTAAGGTAGAGGTGGTCTAATTATTGTTAGGCAAATAAAGTGGTACCGCGATTATAAGTCGTCTTTATGAATTAAGACGGCTTTTTTGTTTATATAGCCGTCAAGGAGGAAAAATATGAAAAAACTATTATCTTTATTGGCTGTTGTTTTGATGGCTTTATCTCTTGTTGCTTGTTCAAAGAGTGAAGAAACTGCAGATGATTCAAGTACTGATTCTGATACGGTTACTATTACTGTTGGTATGTCTCCAGACTATCCACCATATGAATCATTGGATACTAATGGCAATCTAGTTGGTTTTGAGGTTGAAATGTTAAATGAGATGGAAACATTATTATCACAATCCGAAGGTATGACTTACAAGTTCGATATTGTTCAAATGAGTTTTGATAATATCATCACTCAAATTCAAGGAAAGCAATTAAATATTGGTGTTTCTGGTTTTACTTGGAGTGAAGATAGAGTGGGCGCTGTAGCTTTCTCAGAACCATACGCAAACTCTAAACAAGTTATGTTGGTTTTAGCCGATAGCACTTATACAAGTTCTGATGATCTACAAGGTCAACCTATAGCTGGTCAAACTGGTACAACTGGTTATAGTGTGGCTGTTGACACATTTGGTGAAGAAAATGTTACTTCTGTACAAAATCTATTAGATATGATTCCTGGCCTTGATTCTCACCAATATGAAGCTATCGTTACTGATTCAGGTGTCGCTGAAAATTATGCTGCTACCGGTAACTATAAAGTTCTTGATGAATCTTTAGTTGATGAACAAAACTATATTGTTGTTGATATTGATGATGAAGATACTCTAGCTATTATAAATAAGGGCATCGAATTATTTATGGCTAGCGATAAGTATGGCGAGCTTTGTGAGACTTACGGCTTATCTAAAATAGAAGGATAATTAAAAGAGGGGTAGTATGTTTGCTGCTTTTGATAAAGTATTTACTGCAGAAAATTTATTATATCTATTAAAGGGAACAGGATATTCCATAGGGATTGCAACTCTATCCCTTTTCTTTGGTTTGATGCTTGGCATAATTGGTGCTAGCGGTAAAAGAAGTAAGAATATTATAGCTAAGGGAATAGCTAATATTTATGTAGAAGTAATTCGTGGCACACCTCTTCTTCTTCAAATATTAATTA
Organism: Paratractidigestivibacter sp.; assembly: GCA_963607765.1. Taxonomy (GTDB): domain Bacteria; phylum Bacillota_I; class Bacilli_A; order Erysipelotrichales; family Erysipelotrichaceae; genus Colivicinus. Next base: position 21,047 of record CAVDDT010000005.1, read on the forward strand.
TTTTCTCTGTTATTCCTTCTTTGTATACAGCTATTACAGGCAATATTTTAAGGATTAATACTTATTTAATTGGCGTTATAGCTATGTCAATTAATTCTGGTGCTTATCAAACTGAGCTCATTAGATCAGGTATTAACGCGATAGATAAAGGACAAATGGAGGCTTGTGAAACATTAGGACTTACTCATTTTCAAGCTATGAAGCTCGTTATATTGCCTCAAGCTTTCAAACACATTGTTCCGCCACTTATTAGTGAACTGATAACTTTAATTAAAGATACTTCTCTTATTAGTACAATTGGTGCGGTAGAACTATTAAAAGGCGCACAAATCATTGGTGCTAATTATTATGATGTAATGAGCCCATATTTGATTGCAGCTTGTTATTATTTGATAGTGACAATTGCGATTTCTTTTGTTGGCAAGAAAATAGAAAAGAGGTTAGCTTTAAGTGATTAAGGTTGAAAATATCACCAAGACTTTCCAAGGTACTGGTAAAAAAGATAATTTAACTGCTGTTAATAATGTTTCTTTAGAAGTTAATAAGGGAGAGATTGTTTGTCTAATTGGGCCAAGTGGTTCTGGCAAATCGACATTAATTAGATGCATAGAGGGACTTGAAATTCCTGAAAGTGGAAATATTTATATTGAGGGAGAAAGGCTTGATACAAGTAAGCCGAATGAATTTAAACGCATAAGAAGCAAGATGGGTTTTGTATTTCAACATTTCAATTTGTTCCCTAATATGAGTGTAATTGATAATCTTACTTTAGCTTTAATTAATGTGCTTAAGATGGATAAAACAGAAGCTGAAAATAAGGCTATGAGTTTGCTTGATAGAGTTGGTCTAGCCGATAAAAGAGATGAGTACCCAAACAATTTATCAGGTGGACAAAAACAAAGGGTAGCTATTGCCAGAGCGTTATGTTTGAATCCAGATATTATGTTGTTTGATGAGCCGACAAGTGCCCTTGATCCAGAAATGGTTATTGAAGTTCTAGAAGTAATGAAAGAGCTGGCGAAAGAGGGTATGACAATGATTATTGTTACCCATGAAATGGGCTTTTGCAAGACAGTAGCTAATCGTATTATTTTCCTTGAGGGTGGCAAGATAATCGAAGAAAATAATGCAAAGGATTTCTTTGAAAATCCAAAGAGTGATAGAGCTAAGATGTTCTTAAGTAAAGTTATGTATTAAGCAATCTATAATGATTGCTTTTTTATTGAATACAAGAAAAAAAGTCCTTTCGGACTTTACATTTCAAATGGTGGTTCCGGCCAGAATTGAACTGGCGACACAAGGATTTTCAGTCCTTTGCTCTACCAACTGAGCTACAGAACCATTGGTTGCGAGGGAAGGATTTGAACCAACGACCTCCGGGTTATGGGCCCGACGAGCTACCAGGCTGCTCTACCTCGCGATATGTCTTACCTATATTAACAAATATAAATAAGTTAATCTACTAATTACCGCCTGGGTAAATAAAATTGATGGCGGAGGAACTGGGATTCGAACCCAGGCGCCGGTTTCCCGACCTACCGGTTTTCAAGACCGGACCCTTCAACCACTTGGGTATTCCTCCATATAAGTTTTAATTGGTGGACCCTGTAGGACTCGAACCTACGACCACCCGGTTATGAGCCGGAAGCTCTGACCAACTGAGCTAAGGGTCCTTTAATTGGTGGCGAGGGTGGGACTCGAACCCACGACCTACCGGGTATGAACCGATTGCTCTAGCCAACTAAGCTACCTAGCCATTAGATAAAAAATGGTCGGGATGACAGGATTTGAACCTGCGACAACTTGATCCCAAATCAAGTACTCTACCAAGCTGAGCTACATCCCGATGTACAGTAATCAAATTTGGCGCGCCCAGTAGGACTTGAACCCGCAACCTTTTGATCCGTAGTCAAACGCTCTATCCAGTTGAGCTATGGGCGCCTAATAAGTGGTGGGGATGGAGGGAGTTGAACCCTCACAGTATTGCTACCAAGGGATTTTAAGTCCCTCGCGTCTACCATTCCGCCACATCCCCACTTTGGAGGTTCCTGCCAGATTCGAACCGGCGATCACAGAGTTGCAGTCTATTGCCTTACCACTTGGCTAAGGAACCACTTCATCACTGCGCCTTATTATCATACTAAAAACTTTTTTAAATTGCAATATCTAACTTGTGTAAAAGCGCAAAAAACTTATATAATTTATTTATATGTTGGTAAAAAGGGGTTTTTATGGCTACTAAATCTAAAAATACAGTGAAAAAAACTGTTGATTCTAAAAAGAAAAATACTTCAATAAAGAAAACTACTGTTTCTGATGAAATCAAAAAAACAAAAAAGGCAATTGCTGATACAAACAAAGATATTGCTTCTTTAAACAAAGAAAGAGAAAAGATTACTAGACTTCATAATACTAAAGTTTCTAAGACTAGGGAAAATCATAGTAAGGCTGTTTCTAACTTGAGTGTTGAAAAAGAAAATATTATAAATGATATAAAGGCAGTTGAAAACAATATTGATTCTAATAATAAGAAACATGAAATAAATTTAAAGACAGTTGAAGCTAAAAAGAATAAAGTAAAAAAAGACATTGTTAATTTAGTTAATGATGAGCTTTCTTCTAGCCAAGCCAATAATGAAAAAGAAAAAACTTCTTATCAAGATAAATTGAATGAGTATCGTTCTTTAAAGAAGGCTCAAACTGATGAATATAATAAAAATATTAAGGATTTAAGTTCAAAGAGTAATGAAGAAATTTCTAAGATTAAATCTAAAAAGAAAGATTTGGAAAATGAAATTTCTTCTGTTAAGGCTGATAGTGAAAAACAAATCGATGAGTTAAATGAAGAAATTTCTAATTTAAACATTAAAAATGTAGATGATTTAAAACAAGCTGATTCTTCCAATAAACAAATAGAGAAAAACGAAACTGTTAAATCTAGAAAAAGTGTAGCAGATAAAGAAGCTGAACTTGATGATTTAAAAGTTAAACTTGAGGAATTAAATTACCAAAAGGAAAAAGTTTCTAAAGAAAACGAGAATTTAAAAGCTCAATGTGATGCTGAATATAATCTTTTGCTTTCAAAAAATGATGCAGAAATCAAAAATCTTAATTATGAAAATGACAATTTAAGAAATGATTTAGCTTTAAAGAAAGAAGAAGAAAACAGTAAGTCTATTAAAAATGATGAAGAGTATAAGAAACTTCTTTCGGAAGTTGAATCATATTCTAAGTTATATAGCGAAGATGAAAATGCTTCTTATGCTAAAATTAGCGATAAATTGAATTCAAAAGATTCCGAATACAAAAATAAGTTTTCTGCTTTCATCGATAAATTGGATGAAACTTTAAATCTTGAGAAACAAGCTCAGGCTAAACAAATTGATAATTTAAAATATCGTTTAAGCCAAGAAAAAGAGGAATTTGACAAGCGTAAACTATATTTAATTGATAGATATAATGATAATGAAGCTGAATATAAGAAGACTATCACCAGTCTTACTAATGATAATTTGGAACTTGAAAGCAAATTAAATGAGCTTAAAAAATCTTATAGCGCTAAAATCGATGAATTAAAGTCTAATATTGAATCAATCAAGAAAGAAAATGAAAAGCCTCTTGAAGAAAAAGAAAACGAACTTAAAGAAAAGCTTGTTCTTATTGAAAAAGATAAGAATGATCAAATTTCTAAGATTGAAGATGAAAAGGCTGTTGTTAATAACGAAATTGACAACGTTAATGTCTTAATCGAAAAATTAAAAGATGAGATTAAGGAATATACTAAGAAGTCTTCAGAAAACAAAGAAAAGGCTATTAGTAAGCACAATGAAACCATTGCTTTATTAAAAGATAAGATTGATGCTAGTAAAGCTGATTTAGAGAAGTTTAATAAAGAGGTTGTTTTATTAAATAGTGATGAACATCAAAAGAAATTAAGCGAGATTGAGAATAAGAAAAATTCTTTAAAAGAAAATCATGAAAAAATATTGTCTTCAATTGAAAAAGAATTTAATGAAAAATGTGCCTCTTTAGAAGATAAATATAACCAAGATATTAATGAAGCTACAAGCCAACATGAAAAGGATTTAGATAGTTTGAAAGCTGAACATGAGAAGAATGTCGCTTCTTATGAAAAACAAGCTGATGAACAAAGAAAAGTATTTGAACAACAAAAAGGCATTGTTAATAACCAACTTCTAACTCTTAAGGAAAATAGTGATACTCAAATTGCTCGTCTTCAAAAGGAAAGAAGTGAGCTTTTGTGCAAAATTCAAGAATTAAAAGATGAGCTTAATATGCAAGAAGATTCATATAATGTTTCAAAGAAAAATCTTGAGGATGAACATCAAGCTAGTTTAGATAAATTAGATAAGGAATTTAATGATTCTGTAAGTGACTGTGAAAACAAGTTCAATGTTAATAAAGAATCTATCGAAAATGAAATAGTTTCTCTTAAAGAAGTTCTTGAAAATAAAAAGAGCGAGTATGCTAGAAAATTAAATGAATTTGAAGTTGAAAAGAAGACTATTGAAGATGAATATGATGTCTTAAATAGCCAAAATAATTTAGCTATACAAAGCGCTAATGAAGAACTTGAAAATGCTAATAACGAATACGCTAGTGCTAAGAGTAATTATGATACTGAGTATAAGCAATTAAATGATGAATTAGCTTTGAAACAAAGTGAACTTAATGCTTATAAGAAAAATCTTAATGACTTAGTAAATTCTAAAAAAGAAGAGGTTAAAAATAAGATTGCTGAAGTATCAACTTCTTTTGCTAGTAGATTGAATGATAAGAAGGCTCAATATAAGGAAAAACAAGATGCTCTTAAGAGTGCATATGATAGTGAAATAAATCAAAAGAAAAATGAACTTGAGAATGCTAAAAGCGAGTATGATAGGACTGTTGAGCTTACTAAGAATCTTGTTAGTAAGAAAGAAAAAGACTATTCTAATGCTTATAATAGTCAATTAGAAAAGACTAATGAAATTTCTAAATTGTTTAGTGAACTAAATAGCGAGAATGCCTTGAAGCGTAGCAATTGGGAAAGTGAGCTAAAAACAAGCAAAGAAAACTTCAATAGTGATATCGAAAAGCTTAAAGCTGCTTATTTAAATGATTTAGAGGATAAAAAAGCATCATATGATGAGAAACTTCTTGATTTAAATAATGTAAAATCTAATCTAAAACAAGAGATTTCTAGCTTACAAAAGGATCTTGCTGATAGTCAAGACAAATTTACTAAATATAAAGATGAAAAGGCACAAGAGCTTAAGAAACTTAAAGAGGATACTAATACTTATTTGAATGATATCAATAAGAAGCTCGCTTCATTAGCTAATAAACAAAACGAGTTAACTAATACTCATGCTTCTAGAATGCATGACATGAAAAAGCAAATTAGTAAAATCGTTCAAGGCTTTGATGAACTTGAGAAGATTAAACCTTTCACTTTAAAACAATCTGAACAGGATGAGGATGATTCTTTATTAAAATTAGCTGAGGATTTTAAGACTAATATGGCTGATTTAGAGAATGAACATAAGAGCATTCTTGAAAAACTAAAATCTGATAAGAATGTGATTTTAGAAAAGATTAGTAAAGAATATGAAGAGATTGTTTCTCAAACAGGCAGTTTTAAGAATAGTTATGATAATGATGTTAAGGAATTATCTGATACATATGATAAATTGATTGCTGATGAAAAAGCTAAACAAGAATCACTTAACAATGAAATAAGCATTGATAAAAATAAGACTAGTGAAGCTTATAGCAATTATGCTACTGCCTTAAATGTAGCAAGTAATGATTATAAAAAGACCAAGAATGCTTTAGCGTTAGATAATTCTTCTAAGCAAGAAGCTCTTGACAGTTACTATAATAATGAAATTAATAAGGCTAATAAGGATATTGATTCTTTAAATGATGCAAAGGATTCTTTAGAAAATAGTAATTTAAAGATTAAAGAAGCATATGATGTTTTAGATAATTCTTTAAGTGAAAAGCGTATTGCTTTAAAAGAGTTGTTTAATACTAAATTAAATGAGATTAATGCTCATTATGAAATGCTTGTTGAAGAAAGAAAGAAACAAAACAGCCAATCTAATATTCTAAATGATGAAGTTGTTGATTGTTTTAAGAAAACAAAGTAATGTCGTTATTGTTTATATTAGAAATAATTGGCACCATTGCTTTTTCTATTTCTGGTTCGCTAGTTGCAATCAAAAGTAAGATGGATATCTTCGGAGTCATTATGCTTGGCCTTACTACAGCTGTAGGTGGCGGCATTTTAAGAGATGTAATTTTAGGTGTAATACCTCCAAGCATTTTTGATAATCCGATTTTCATTATTGTCTCAATCGTTGTTTCACTAATTGTCTTTGTTCCAAGAGTAAGAGAATATCTTGTTAAACTTGATGTTTTAATTCAAATAATGGATGCTATTGGATTAGCTATTTTTGCGGTAATAGGAACTGAAACCTCGTTAAGTTACAATAATCTTCTATTATCATTATTTGCTGGCACTTTAACTGGCGTTGGCGGTGGTGTAATGAGGGATGTTTTTGCTGGAACAAAACTATATATTTTTACCAAACATTTCTATGCTTGCGCGGCTATTATTGGATCTCTTATTTCTTTTTATCTATTTAAGATAGATGAAAATTTAGCTATCATCGTTGGCTTTATGATTATTTTTTCACTTCGAATGTTAGCTTATAAATATAAATGGAATTTGCCTAAGGCAAAATAGGGGGACATATGAAAAAGTTTTTAAAGGTGCTTCTTTGTTTATCACTTTTAGCGTGTAGTGCTTGTTCAAGTGGCAAAGAGAAGTCAAACGAGAAAGAGGTTCTTTATTATTCAGCTGATATTCGTATTGTAACTAAAGACTTAAAGAGTACAAGTGAATTAACCGATAAGGTTCTTGCAGTACAAAGTAGTTTTGATAAGGAATATTCTGATTATGTTATTGAACAATTAAAGAATGAGGGAATAGAACTAAGTGAAGATAATCTTCATTGGTTTACTAACTATTCTGAGATTAAATTTGATATTGATGATGGTTCAATTGACGCTTGGGTTATTTATGATAATCGTGAGGATACAATTGTTGATTATCGAAATGATTATAATCCTAGCGATTATACAACTCTTGCAACTTACAATATTCCTTATTATGAGCAAGAGGAAGCCGATACTTCTGATTATGTTGATTATTTATATAATAAGCCTTTTATGGTAATGCTTAATGGCTTAGATGGATATGGCGAGAATTCTGTTCACGAGTGGAGTCAATACCGTAATGATGTTAATCATTTGCTAGTGGTAAATCCAGAAAAGAAACATATTTTAATCGTTTCTATTCCAAGAGATTCTTACATTACAAATATAGTTACTGGCTATAAAGACAAGTTTACGCATTTTTGCCAAAATGGTCCTGATAATCCAGCTAATTCATTGGGTAGCTTGCTTGACGTAGATATTCCATACTATTGTATGACTTCATTTACTTGGTTTGTTTATGGCATTAATGAACTAGGAGGAGTTAAGGTTGATGTACCTATGGATGGACATTTAGATATGGATTCTACACGTGATGTAGCTAATCCTCAAACTTATGAGAAAGGTGTTCATAATTTGTATGGTGAGACCGCTTTAGCTCTTGCGAGAAATAGAAAGTACGATGGCATTGTTAATAATGATCAAGGCCGCATTAGAAACCAAGCTTTAATTTTGAATGGTTTAATTAGCAAAATAGCTAATCATCCATATTTGCTAAATATGGTAGGTATGAGTTGGCTATTTGATTATCTTTGTGAAAATAATTTCTCTAGTGAAGAAAAGACTACTTTGTTTGCGTTAGCTCAAACTTTTGCGGATGGTTATACAATTGATAACTATTTCTTGGAGGGAGATGGAAACTTGCATGATAATGGCACTTATTATGTAGATTTATATGATGAAAGTATTGAAATTGCCAAAGGCAAGATTGAGCTTGTCACAAGTGGCAGTGTTTCAAAAGATAATCCATATTATGATCAAATTATGACTGGTTATATTACCGGTGGTGCAGGTACTGAAAGCGATGGCGATAATGGCTATATCGGTACTACATACGATTTATCTACAGTTTTTGAATAAAAAAGGCGTTAATCGCCTTTTTGTATTATAATGGGGCAAATGAAATACTATAGTAGCTTATATTTGGATTTGGAAAAGGACATTGTAATTGATTTTTATAAAGATAAAAATAATTATTATTATGTTTTAAGAACTCCAAATCACAAGACTGGCAATCTTATTTCTAATTTAGCAAAAGTTTGTAAGCTTCCAATTTCGACAGATGATAATGGTTTAAAGATAATTAAGGGCAATGTGCCTTCTTATATAAACGAGGAAAATAAACGAATTCATATTTTAAAGTTTGCTGGTAAGACGATAGCTGTAATTAATTCTAAGGGTGTAATTATGAGAAGAGCTACTGTTCCAGCTATTGCGAAGACTTTTATGTCTCAATCAAAGGACTTATCTCTTCCTTTAAACAATGTTTTTGTTAGAACTTATATTGAAGAGGAATATAAGTTTCAAACTGATTTGCATACGCATATGAATGCTAATCTTTATCCCGATGTTTTGATTGCGTTAGGCATTTATCATCAAATTAGATATCCTTATTACTACATTAAGAAATTGGGCTTAAAGTTAAGTGCTAAGCAATACAATTTTTTAGAAAAACAAAGAAATAAGGTTTCTTTGAAGTTTTCAGATTCTTCTTTAAAAGGAAAGTATAGGGAAAGAAGAATTGATGATAATACTTTTATTAATTTTGCTGATTTGATATTAAATAATATCAAGGATTCAACATTTAATATTAATAAGATTAGAGTTTCGCTGGCTATTTTAAAGGATGGCCAAGCTGTTTTTACTAATTTAGAGAAACTTTATATGTATCGCTATGTTTTTGCTAAGGGAAAAGAAAGCGATAAGAAAATTGTTTTAAAAAATTTCGATAAACTATTTGATTTAGATATTAGGAATTATTTAAATTCGATGCTTGCTGATGGTGAAAATAATGACTATAGAAACAATAGTTTGCTTCAAGATAAATTGTTATGGATTGCTAGAATGTATAGAGATAGTGGCATCAAGTATGTCGAAATTTCTAACACTACTTTAGTTAAAAATAGTGATGAGCCGATTGATTTCTTAAAAGAAGTTCATTATATTTTGCCGCTAATTGAAAAGGAAACAGGCGTAAGAATCAGATTTTTGGCGGCTTTAAGAAGAATCCCTTTAACTTTAGTTAAGGATGAAATTACTTCTGACAATTATTTAAGTGAAAATCTAGCGGTTTTAAAGGCTGTGTGCAAGGATCCTTATGTAGTTGGAAGTGATTTTGTTGGTGAAGAGATTAACGATATTACTGAGCTAAAGCCTATTATTAAGGAACTTGTTGAATATGCTAAAGATGATCCTGACTTTACTATTAGGATTCATGCAGGAGAGAATGATTCTTTAAAAGATAATGTTTCTAATGCTTTAAAGTGTGTCAAAGATTCCTTAAGTGTTAATCAAAGAATGCCTCATTTAAGAATTGGACATGGTATTTATACAGCTAACTTAAAGACTAAGAAGGGAAAACAACTGATTAAGGATTTAAAAGACAATGATGTTGTTTTAGAGTTTCAATTGACTTCTAATGTTCGTTTAAATAATTTGGTTGTTTTGTCCAATCATCCAATAAAAGAATATTTAAGAAATGGCGTTAAGGCAGTGCAGGGTTCTGATGGCCCTGGTATTTATGGTACCAACTCCCTTGATGAAGAGCTTGCGTTAATTTCAATGTTGAAGCTAAATAAAAGTGATTTAAGCAAGATTTGCGATACTGAAAGGGAAATACTTAAAGAAAGCGAAAAGGCTTTTAAACGTAAAAGTATTGCCTTTGACAAGTTATGTAATGGTAGAACCTTTGAGGATGCTTTAAAAGAAGAAATTAAAAAGAATGTTTCGGATATTAAGAATATAAAATTAACTATTAAAGATAAATATGATTCTTTTAAAGTATTAAACAATCAGGTACACGATTTTCCATTAGATAAGCTTCCTATTGTAGTTGCTGGCGGTAGTTTTAGTTCAAATGAAAAAATATCTAAGATGAATAGCTTTGAAAAAAAGATGATTGATAATCTTTTAAGAAAACTAAGTCCTAGTAAAGTATTTTTTGTGATTGGGCATAAGCTAAATGCTTATGAAAAATATCTGTGGGAAAATAGAGGAAATCATGAAGTATACGCTATAGTGCCAAGAGATATTTCAAGCTTTGAAATGAAACGTTTGATAAAGGCTAATATCCCCCTTAGAATATCACCGGAGCTGCTTGGAAATGGAATCTATAAATCATTTAATTATGAAATTTTTGAAAGAAGGCCTTCTTGTTTAATCGGAATTGATGGCAATCTCTCTTTAGGCAATTTAATCCAAGAGGCTAAAAACGGAAAGGCTAAAGCTCTTATATATGTTTCAAATAATTCTTTTGCCTTAAAACAAAAAGCAAACACATTACAAGGATATGTTAAAATTTATATGAACGATAAAGATGTTCTTATGATGATAAGGGAAATCAAAAAGAAGATTAGGGAATTATAATGGCTGAATTTAAAAATTTAAATAACTTAAAAGTTAAGAATTACGATGGAACTATTACCAAAGGCTGTTTGGTGCTAGAAGGTGGCGCATTTAGAGGCATTTATACAGCTGGTGTTTTAGATTATTTTATTGAAAATAATCTAAATCTAGATGTTTGCTATGGTGTATCTGCTGGCGCTCTAACGGCTACAAATTATATTGGCGGTTCTTTTGGAAGAAGTGCTCTTTTGATACTTGAACATCGTTTCAATAAAAGATATGTTGGTCTTCCCGCTTTAAAAGAATCGGGCAGTTTAGTAGGCTTTAACTTTATGTTTGAGGATTTAGCTAAAGAATATCCACTTAATGAAAAGAAAGTTTTTAGTGATGATAGAACTTTAAATATTGTCACAACAAATGTTAAAACAGGAGAGGCTAATTATTTTACTAACCATATTGATAGGGATACTTTCTATAAGGCTATTAAAGCTAGTGCTAGTATCCCACTTATTTCAAAAATGGTTGAAATTAATGGAAATCTCTATTTAGATGGTGGTATAGCTACTAAAATTCCAATCAGAAAAGCATTAGATGACGGCAATAAAAAAATTATTTTTGTAGGTACTAGAGATTCTTCTTATCGAAGAAAAACCAATACAAATGAAATCGAATTAGCTAAAGTTGCTTATAGCGAATATCCGGAATTTATTGAAGCTTTTGCCGCTGCCAACGATAATTATAATAAAGACTGTGATATGATTGATGATTTGGTTATTCAAAAGAAAATATATCGTATTACCCCAAGCAAGCCGGTTACCATTTCTAGATTAGAAAAAGATATTGATAAGTTAACTGATTTATATTATTTGGGTTACTTTGATGCAATGAGTAATTTTGATAGTATTATAGAATATCTTAATAGTTAAATAATTGTGAAAATTAAAAGTGCTTTAGGAATTAACCTTAAGCACTTTTTAAATATAATCTTTTGATTGAAGAAAACATATTTTAATAGTATTGAGAATTTTTATAGAACGTTTTCTTCAATATTCTTTTTTCTTAGATTAACTTGTTTATTAGATTTTCCAATAAAGAAGAATCCAATTATAAAGAATAGAGCTAGACAGCCAATGGCTACGTTGATTGATGGAATATTTACACCAAATATTTCAAATACACCACCAGTAGAAATGCCAATCTTCTTTACAATATAGATTACAAATGATCCCAAAAACGAAGCTCCTTTAGCGAAGATATCATAGATAGCGAAGTATTCACCACTATTGTTTTTTGGAATGATTCTTGAATAATAAGATCTAGATAATGATTGAATAGATCCTTGGAAACATCCTACGCCAAAGGCCATAATCGCAAATTGCACAAGATTTTGTAAGGTTAAGGCGTAAAGACAAACGATTGTATAGCCAATAATGCATGTTTTAATTAATGTCACGGTATGAAATTTTTTAGATAGTTTTGCGAAAGTAAGTGATCCAAAGAAGGCTACAACTTGAGTAAGAAGTAGGAATATAACTTGACCAACTGTATTTAATCCTAAGTCTGTTCCAAGATTAATACAGTTATCGATAATCGTTCCAACGCCATCAATATATAAGAAAAATGCGATTAAGAAATACAATACTTTCTTGTCGGTTTTGGCGATTCTTTTCAATGATGCACCCATCTTCTTAAAAGACCTTTTAACATCGCCCTTAGTATCAGTTGCATAATTTACTTGTTTATAGTTTTTAAGAAGAGGAACGGTTACAATTAGCCACCAAGCTGCTGTAACAAGAAAGCCCAAGACTCTACCAACAGTAGGAGAAAATACCATTAAATCTTCACTTAGCCCTCCAGATATAATGTATAGAACAAGAGCTATTAAGAAAGGGATGCATGAGCCTATATAGCCCCAAGCATAACCATATGATGAAACTTCATCAGTTCTTTCTTCGGTTGTGATGTCGTTAAGCATTGAATCATATGAAGTAAGCGATGCTTGATAAGCGATTTTTGTAAGAATATAGATTCCTAAAAATAAATACCATGATTTCGCAAAACCGTTAATTAAACAGCCAATAACGCCAATTGCTACACTTGTTTGAAATACGATTTTTCTTGTGTCTTTGTGATCTGAAATGATACCAATTATTGGTCCAACAAAGGCAACGAAGATAGTTACAATTGAAGTGGCTAGAGCCCAATAAGCAGTTGCGTTATCACTAGATATTTGTCCTGCACCAGTTCCAATGGCTATTGATTTGAACCAAATTGGAATTAGTGAACAAGCAAGCATTGTGTATGCACTATTTCCTACATCGTACAACACCCAAGAGAACTCTTTCTCATTTAGTCCTCTAAAAGCCTTTAAATTATTTATTTTTTTAAGTATTTTCCCCATATGTGCTCCTAATCTTGAAAGTCTTCGACTTTATAATTGCGTTCTTCACTAAGTGATAAAACAGGAATATTTTTGTAATCTTCTTTAGGACCAAAAGTATGATCGAAGTATTTTGGAAGTTCTATATCATTGTTTAGATATTCTATTAAATCATTGGCTAGAATTGGATAATGATTAACTGCTTTATCAAAATATTTGTTTAATCTTAATACAGCATCTGAACATCTTTCATCATTGTTTTCGGTAATAAGTAAATCCTTAAAACTATCGACATGTGCCAAGTCCATTACGGTATTCAACAAGAAACGCTTTGGCTTACTATTGTCTTTTAAAAGATTTAAATACAATCTTTGATCAGCTAAAGTTTTATATACAGTTTTTTCATCAATATCACCAAATAGTTCCGAAATATCTTTTGCCATTTGCTTATTTGGCTTCAAAGAAAAAGTCACTTTCTTTTTAACTGGATTATAGCCATCTTGTATTAAAAGATAACGGTCAAATTGCGATTCAATCTTATTGTGACTAACTTTGCTTGTTGCTTCCTTGATTTCAATGTAACCATGACAATACGAATCTAATGTAAAGTGACAAGTAAAACCTAATAGATAAGATAGTTTAGCATTTCTATCGTTAGTGTTAGATAGATAATTTGGTTTAATCTTTTCTAACAAATGACGATAAGAATCTTCATGCATATCACTTCCCATCTGATTAATTGAATTGTGCTTTAAACAATTATAGTAGAAGAAGATATCGGGTCCATGTACTCCATAGTTGAATATCTCACGATTATTATTTATTATTTCTTTTAGATTATTTGGAAGTGTATTAATACATTTATCGCCAAATCTATAATGTGCATAAGTAGTGGGCATATAATTCTCTCTTTCATTCATATTTTATAAGATAAAATCGTTAAATAAAAGTAAACGCTTTGTAAAATAGCATATTTTCTGTCTTTGAGGTAAAATACTTGACGTATTAGGAGGCAGTTATGGCTTTTGGTGATAGAAAAGATGGGAGATTGTTAAGGGAACTTGATGCGCTTCATTTTGTGACTGGCGTTCTTTATCCTAACCGTTGTGATAATGAAGCGTTTATTTCTGAAACAATTGATTTGACTAATATTAATGAATATCTAAAAAAGAAAAATTATGATGGGATTGATTATAAATATAACCTTTTTCAGATCGTTAATACCGCAATATTAAAGACAATTACTTTAAGACCTAAATTAAATAGATTTATTGTGAATGGCAATTTTTATCAAAGATATGGAGTTAGTACTTCTTTTGTGATTAAAAAACAATTCAAGGATTCTGGTGAAGAAGCTCTAGCTTTTATTAGAGCCAAGGATAGTGATAGTATTGATACAATTCATGATGAAATTAAAAGACAAGTAATGGAAGGAAGAAGCGAAAAGAAGGATTCTAGTAGTCAAAGCATGGATTTCTTTAACAAAATTCCAAGATGTGTAAGCAAGTTTCTTTTACATTTTGTCATGTGGCTTGATAAACATGGCTGGGTGCCAAAGTTTTTAATAGACTATGATCCGTATTATTCAAGTTGTGTAATATCTAATCTTGGCTCTGTGAAAATGAAAAGTGGTTATCATCATTTAACTAACTGGGGTACTTGTTCGATGATTTTATTAATAGGGCAAATTAAAAAAAGGCCTATGTTTGATGATGAAGGCAATGTTAAAATGATAGAGTCAGTTGACTTGGGCTTAACAATTGATGAAAGATTAGCAGATGGCTATTATTATTCAAAGACCATTCAAATATTGAAACACTTATTAGAAAATCCAGAATTGTTAGAAGAAGATTTAAATAAAGAAGTTAATTTCTAATTTTGGATAAAGGAGGGGTTAAATGAGTGAAATTACAGCGAAAACACCTTGGAAAGACCATCTAGGTGATGTACCGTTCACATTAGACTATTTTGATGGAACGATGTATGAAATGGTAGAAGAGGTCGCAAAGAAATATCCTAATAATGTTGCCTTTGATTTTATGGGCAAATCTACTACTTATAGAGAATTATGTAAGAATGTTGAACAATGTGCAAAGTCATTGTCAATGTTAGGCATTAGAGAAAATGATAAAGTTACCATTGCAATGCCTAATTGTCCACAAGCGATTTATATGTTTTATGCAGTAAATTTGATTGGCGGTATTACAAACATGGTTCATCCACTAAGTTCTGAAAAAGAACTTGAATTCTATATCAATGAATCAGAGAGTGCTACCGTTGTTACTCTTGATCAGTTTTATCATAAGTTTGAGGCCATTAGAGCTAATACATGTGCTAAAAATATTATTATCGCAAGAATTAGAGATGCTTTGTCTCAACCATTAAGATGGGGCTACATGCTTACTGAAGGTAGAAAGATAGCTAAAATCCCAAGCGATGCTCCAGTTATTTTCTGGGATGAATTCTTAAAGTTTGGTAGAACAAGATTCTTCGATATCAAAGTAAAAAGAAAAAGCGATGATCCTGCAACTATTTTATATTCAGGAGGTACTACAGGTACCACAAAGGGGATCTTGCTTACAAATAAGAATTTTAATGCTTTAGCAGCACAAATTATCGCAACTAATCCTATGTTTAGGCCTGGTGATAAGATGCTTAGTGCAATGCCTTTATTCCATGGCTTTGGGCTTGGCGTATGTATCCATTCAATGCTTGCTAATGGTGGCAGATGTATTCTTGTTCCAAGATTCACACCAGAAAGCTATGCAAAATTAATCACTCAATATAGATGCAACTTTATTGCTGGTGTTCCAACTTTATATGAAGCTTTACTTAGACTTCCTAAGTTTGATAAAGCTGATTTATCTAGTTTAAAGGGTGTATTCTCTGGTGGTGATTCTTTGTCAATTGAACTTAAAAAGAAACTAGATAAGTTCTTATATGATCATAAGGCTGTAATCCAAGTAAGAGAAGGATATGGTACAACTGAAACTGTAACAGCTTGCTGTCTTACTCCAACACATATGCATAAAGAGGGTTCTATTGGCTTGCCATTCCCTGATACTTATATCAAAATTGTAAAGCCAGATACTGATGAAGAACTTCCTTATGGAGAAGAAGGTGAAATCTTGCTTGCTGGTCCTACAACAATGAAAGAATATATCAAGCATCCAGAGGAGACTGCTAAAACATTAAGAAAACATGCTGATGGCTTAACTTGGGTTTATACAGGCGACTTAGGTGTTATGGATGAAGAGGGATTCGTTTTCTTTAAAGGAAGAAATAAGAGAATGATTATCACTTCTGGATATAACGTATATCCAGCTCAACTTGAAAATATTATTGATGCTTGTGATATTGTTTCAATGTCTTGTGTAATTGGAGTTCCAGATCCATACCGTATGCAAAAAGTTAAGGCTTATGTTGTTCTTAAGAATGGTGTTCCTGCTAATGAACAATCTAAGGATATGATTAAAGCTTATTGTGAGAAACATATAGCTAAATATGCAATGCCTCGAGAGATTGAATTTAGAACTGAGCTTCCTAAGACTTTGGTGGGCAAGGTTGCTTATAGAAAATTAGAGGAAGAAGAAGCTAATAAGAAAGCTCAAGAAGAAGCCCAAGCTTAAATAATAAGAAAAATGGTGTTATCAATTGATAACACCATTTTTATATAACCATAAGTAATGTTCCTATCCCAATTAGGATGCAACCAATAATTGACTTAGGAGTAAACTTTTCGTTAAGCATTATAGCTGCAAGAATCATTGTAAAGATAACGCTTAATTTATCTATTGGAACCACCTTAGATACATCACCAATTTGTATTGCCTTGTAGTAACAAAGCCAAGAGGCACCTGTGGCTAGTCCTGATAGAATCAAGAATATCCAACTCTTTTTTGAAATATCTACAATTCCATTTTGAGTATTCGTTATAAATACCATCACCCAAGACATCAACAATACAACAAGTGTACGTATTGCGGTAGCTAGAGTTGAATTAACTCCATCAATGCCAATCTTTGCAAGTATTGAAGTAAGTGCTGCAAAGATAGAAGAACCAAACGCAAATAATAACCACATTTCAATCACATCTCCTTTTATAAATAAGTCCAAATAAGTCAGCTAATATCCAACCTATGACTATTGACATATATATTCCACTTGTCCCTAAATGTGAAGCTAATGTATATGCCAATAACACTCTAAGCCCTAGAGATATAACTGTCAACACAAATGACATAAATGGTTTTTTAATTGCTCGATAGTAGCCATATAACAAGAATAAAATGGCAATACCAAAATAGAAAGATCCTTCAATCCTTAGATATTTAACGCCCTCTAAAATCACTTCTGTTTCTTCTTTACTAATGAAGATAGACATTAAATTATTGCTGAAGATATTTACAATAATTGAAATAATAATCGCAAATATTGATGTCATAATAATTGCTTGTTTAAAGCCGGTTTTGATTCTATCTTTTTGATTAGCTCCATAGTTTTGCGCCACAAAAGTAGAAAAGGCATTGCCAAAATCTTGAACTGGAAGATAGGCAAATGTATCAATTTTTACAGCTGCTGCAAATCCCGCCATAACAATTGATCCAAATGAATTAATTAATCTTTGAATCATTAAAATGCCAAAGTTCATGGTTGATTGTTGAAGACATGTTAAAGAAGATAAATTAAATAGTTCTTTGATTATGTTTCCGTCATATTTAAAATTAGTTGGAAGTAAGTCTTTACACTTTATTAAAAAATAAACAGATATTCCAAGTGCTGAAATAAATTGAGCTATTATAGTTGCGATAGCGGCTCCTTTTATGCCCATGTTAAAAGTAATTACAAACAGCAAATCTAATACAATATTAATGATTGTTGAAGCTATTAAGAAATATAGGGGCGTAACTGAATTTCCTATAGCTCTTAAAAGACAAGCAATGAAATTATAAATTGAAGTAAATATTAGCCCCATAAATATTACAAATAGGTAATCATACATTGATGAATACAACTCACTTGGAGTATTTAAAAATGCCAATATTTGATTAATAAACAAATAAACAATGATGTTGATAATAATAGTGACAAGCAATATTAGAATAAAGCCATGGGCTATTGAACTTCTTAATTTTTCTTTATCTTGTTTGCCATAATAGATAGAAAACAAAGCACTTGATCCCATAGCTAGTCCTAAGAAAACAGATGTTAGAAAGGTCATTAAAGTATATGCTGAGCCTACGGCAGCTAAAGCATCTTTTCCCAATACTTGGCCAACTATCAAGGTGTCAGCTATATTATAAAGTTGCTGCATGATGTTCCCAAGCATCATAGGCAAACTGAATAAAACCAGTTCTTTTAGTATATTGCCTTTAGTTAAATCAATTGTCATACATATCCATTATAATTATGTTAGAGGATAAATTTATGAAAAAAGAAGAATTCAATTTTAAATCTAGTGATGGAATAACTAATATCCGTGCAGTTAGATATGTGCCTGAAAAAGAGATTAGGGCTATACTTCAAATTTCTCATGGAATGGTTGAATTTATTGATCGTTATGATAAATTTGCTGGCTATTTGTGCGATAAAGGAATATTGGTAACCGGAAATGATCACTTGGGACATGGAGGAAGCGTTACTAGTGAAGATAATTGGGGCTATTTTCATGAAGAAGAGGGATATAAGAAGGTTTTAGAAGACTTATATACTTTAACCAAAATAACCAAAGATAAATATCCTAATATTCCTTATTTTTTATTAGGGCACTCAATGGGCTCTTTTTATGCCAGAAGATATTTGTTTACTTATGGCGAAGAACTTGATGGGGCTATTATTATGGGTACTGCTTGGCAACCCAAAATCGCTGTTAAAACAGGGAAGTTTTTATGCAAATTAATCAGTGTTTTCAAGGGCTCCAAGTATCGAAGCAAGTTTATCAATTCAATGGCTATAGGCCCATATAACAAGAAATGGGAACCATCTGTAACACATAATGATTGGCTTACGAAAGATGAAGAAATTGTAAAGTGGTACACTAATGAACCAAAATGCTCATTCGTTTTTACTTTAAATGGTTTCTATAATTTATTTAGTGTATTAGACGATGTGTGTGATAAAGAAAATATTTCTAAAGTAAGAAAAGATTTGCCTATCTTCTTTATGTCTGGAAATGATGATCCAGTAGGCAATTTTGGGAAGGGTGTAAAAAAGACGTATGATACATTTAAGGAATGCGAAATTGATGCATCTATTAAGCTTTATCCAAACGATAGACATGAAATATTAAATGAATTAGATAAAGAAGAAGTATATAAGGATTTATATAATTTTATTGAGAAACATATTTAAAAAATTGTCCAATAAATTGTATGGCTTTAATATCTAAATTGTTAATTTGCTTGAGCAAACTAATTAATAGATAGCGTTGTCTTGCTGGCATTATGAAAAAGCGCTTATAAGACTATCGTTTTTATAGATTAACACTTGATACATTTATGGCAATAGGTTCTAATACAAGCTATTATAAATAACCACTTCTTAATTATTTCATCAATGTTAACAAACGTGATTAAACTTTTTATAAAGCGAATTAAAAATTCTTTTTTAAAAGATAGCTATATTTAATTTTGTAAATAGAAGAAAGTATGCGATATTATAATCACAAATGTGTTATTTCAAAAGGAGAGAAACATGAAGAAATTTTTTAAATTAATGCTTACTACTTTTTTTGATGATTTTTATATTTCCAATTGGTACATTAGCTGAAAATGACAATTCTCTTTATGCGTATACCGAGACTAATAGTGAAATTGAAAAGTATGCCAAAGAAAAAGTTAGTGTTTTTATGGATTCTCATTATGATGGAAGTGAAACATCAAATTATCAATTAGGACAAGGGATAAAAATATACTCTAATTTTGATGATGAGAAAATGTTGTTTCCTATATGGGATGGCTCAAGCATAATTGCAACTTTTATAGTAGGAGAAGATAATAATGAAATCTACGCTGTTTATTCAGAAGCATATATTAATCAATTGAATTATTTAACAAATCAGACTAGTGAAACTAATCCTTTAAGTATTGTGGCTAACGAAGATGGAATATACGGAACTATTGGCGACAAATGGTTTGATTTAAATGCGGCATCTGGAACCTATATTAAAAGGCAAGCGTATATTCCAACATCTTATTCTAGAAATTTTACTATTTACGAAAGACAAACAGGAAAATACTGCTATTCATACGCTCTAGGCAATATTTTGATGAATATGGGCTATTCTAGCTATACTCCAACAAGTATACAAAACTATACAGGATGCGCACAATCTGCTAACAAATCAACTCTTGCTAATTATCTAAAATCTAAGGGATTAAACTGTAATTATTCTAATTCTGGCTATTTATCTTTTTTGGATGTAACCAATATAATATATAACAAGGGATACATATATATGAGTGCTAAAAATAATAGCAAAAATGAAAGCCACGCATTTGTGATATATGGATATGTTAATGATGACACTAATAAGTTATATAATTTTTGGAATCCGTGGTATTTGTATAAACAGACTATGAATGCAAGCACAAGATTGATAAATACTAGTAATGGCCAAACATTTACTTGGAATAATGGATATATTTATAATATTGGATGATTGTGAAACGCAGAATTTTAAAATTGCTACTTATTACTTTTTTACTTGCATCATGTTCTAATAATACTTCTACAGATTCTGTCAATGATGGTGATGGTGGTTGTATTAATTTAGAAATAATGATAAAAGGTGCTATATACGCTCATAATAAAACATATAAAATTGACGAAGTCAACTTTGCTAAAGAAGGAATTATTACATCTAGCGTTAATGATACGGAAATCCCGTATAAGAATAATCAATCAAATTTCGGCAAAGGTTACGAATATGATATTATTTCGGATCAAACGGTTTATCTTAAATACAATGAAGATACTATATATGAATTTCTTCGAATCAATTAGATGGCATAATATAAATGCTTTAGAGAGGTGTTAAATTAATAAAGGTGATATCCATATTGGTATAGATATCACCTTTATTTAAACGTATTTTCACTCCTTTACATGTCTTAGCCCTTGTTCAATTATTTTATAGACGTGGTCATCATCAAGCGAATAATAGTTTGATTGACCATCACGTCTATTTTTTATTAACTTAGACTGTTTTAAATTTTTAAGTTGATGAGAAATAGCTGATTGATTCATATTTAGTTCATTAGCTATCTCATTAACGTTAGCCTCTTTTTCACTTAATAGTAACAGTATTCTAATACGTGTAGAATCACCGAATACTTTAAACAGTTCAGCTAGATTATATAAATCATCTTCATTAATATCAGCCATTATAAGCTCCTTACATTAAGTGCTCTTATCGCATTTAATACGCAAATTATCATAACCCCAACATCGGCAAATATTGCTAGCCACATATTGGTGATGCCTAGTGCTGTAAGAATTAAGCAAATAACTTTTACGCCAATCGCAAAGATAATGTTTTCGTAGACAATGCGCATACATTTTTTAGCTATCTTAATAGCTTTAGTAATCTTTAATGGATCATCATCCATTAAAACGATATCAGCTGCCTCTATTGCCGCATCTGAACCTAAGGCGCCCATTGCAACACCTACATCGGCTAAGCTTAATACTGGGGCATCATTTATGCCATCGCCCACAAAAGCTAATACTTCATTTTCTTTTTTAGATTCAAGTAATTCTTTTACTTTAGATACTTTATCTTGAGGCAGAAGTTCAGAATAAACAGCATCAATATTTAATTCTTTAGTGACAATTTCAGCTACGTGTTTTTCATCACCTGTAAGCATAACGGTTAATCTAATGCCTAAATTCTTTAAAGTTTCAATTGTTTTCTTGCTTGTAGGCTTAATCACATCACCAATGTGGATATGTCCTTTATAATCACCGTCAATAGCTAAATGAACAATAGTTCCTTCATCATGACATTCAATAGTGGTGATGCCATTATCTTTCATTAGTTTCTCATTACCAATTAGACACTTCTTATTATCAATAATAGCGATAATGCCTTCACCAGATACTTCTTTAACAGAAGATACTCTAGATTTATCAAGTGGCTTACCATATTCTTTAATAATAGATTTGCCAATAGGATGAGTAGTGAAAATTTCTCCATGAGCACAATATTCAACAAGTTCTTCTTTGGAGAAATGGTTATTGTGAATAGTAGTAACTTCAAAGATACCTTTGGTCATTGTACCTGTCTTATCAAAGGCAACTACTTTGGTTTTAGATAATTGCTCTAGATAATTAGATCCTTTGATTAATATACCAGCTGAACTAGCTCCACCAATGCCTCCAAAGAAAGATAGTGGAATAGATATAACAATAGCACATGGACAAGATACAACTAAGAATGTTAGTGCTCTTATTAGCCAGGTAGAGAAATTAAAACCTTGTTTTAGAAATAATCCTGAAATAACTGGTGGTATGATAGCCAAGGCCAAAGCGCAATAACAAACGATTGGTGTATAGTAATGAGCAAATTTACTAATGAAGTTCTCTGACTTAGATTTGGCACTAGTGGCATTTTCAACTAAGTCTAATATCTTACTAACGGTAGATTCACCAAACTCTTTTGCTGTCTTTATTTTTAATGGTGATTCCATGTTTATACAACCAGAAATTATTTCATCACCAGCATTAACAATTCTTGGCTTAGATTCACCGGTTAAAGCACTTGTGTTTAATGAAGAAGATCCTTCTATTACTTCTCCATCAATTGGAACTTTCTCGCCAACCACAACAGTGATAATATCACCAACTTTAACTTCATCAGGATCTACTTGAACCAGCTTACCATCTTTTTCAATATTGGCATAATCAGGTCTAATATCCATTAAAGCTGAAATATTTTTTCTTGATTTTCCTACTGCTACACTTTGGAATAATTCACCAATTTGGTAAAACAACATAACTGCTACAGCTTCATCATATTCTCCAAGTCCAATAGCACCTACAGTAGCCACACACATTAAAAAGTTTTCATCAAATACTTGTTTATTTCTAATACCATGTATAGCACCTTTTAAAACATCATATCCTACTATTAGATAAGGAACCATAAAACATGCGAATTTCAGATATTGATTATCAAATTTAATAATCCTAAATATCACATATAGAATTGCAGCAGCAATAATACGATATAGATTTTTCTTTTGTTTTTTATTCATATATACCCCTTGAAAATAAGCTTATTTTTTCTAAAATAATTTTAGAAGCGTTTTAATTATCTCGAAATGGTTTGACGCTTCTTTTTTTAGTTCTTAAAGGAAGATTTCACAATCATCTTCTACAGCTTTGCAGTTTTTAATTACATCTTGCATAACTGTATTGACATCAGCTCCATCTTCAAATTCGACAACCATCTTTAACATCATAAAGTTAACAGTTGCATCTTTTACGCCCTTAGTAGCCTTAGTAGCTTCTTCCATCTTGTTTGCACAGTTTGCACAATCAACATCAATTTTGTAAGTTTTCTTCATATTCTTTCTCCTTATAATGAATATATGAACATCCGTTCATATATTAATATATCACAATATAGATATCCGTCAATAACAAGTTATAATAGATAGGAAAGAGGGCATATTATGAATATACTTGACTACATGACTTGGAGAGGCGACCTTTCTTTTAAGGCAAGTCCTTTCAATGAAATAGATAATTTAATTATCTGCCAAATGGCATATACAATATTTGATTCTTATTTTGAAAAGAAAGATTCTTATAAAATTATTGAACTAAGTGAATTGTTTTTTAAAGATCATAGCGATGAGGAAATAAAAAAATCCAAGAGTTTTGTTGGCCAAGCTCCTTTTATCTTAAGGGCCATGGCAAACTCAGTTCGTTTTAAAAATAGTGTTATCCATGATTTTGTTTCTACTGTTGATGAAAAAACAACTGAACAATTTTGTTGTTTCCAAATTGATTTGTCGGATGGAAGTACATACGTTGCCTTTAGAGGAACAGATGATACAATAGTTGGCTGGCATGAGGATTTTTGTTTATCTTATAAAACCATTCCTGCCCAAATTGCGGCTGCCAATTATTTAAATACGCATTTAAAGCCACGCAAAAAATATCGTATTGGAGGACATTCCAAGGGTGGCAATCTTGCGGTTTACGCAGCTATTAAAGCTATAAAGAAAAATAAATGTATCTTAAAGGTTTATTCTAACGATGGGCCTGGTTTAAACAAGAAATGCTTAAGTGAAGAAGATGTTAAAAATTACGAGCTAATTAAAGATAAGATTGTTAAAATTATGCCTGAATTCGATGTTTTTGGCATCTTATTTGCGAAAAATAGGAATACTAAAATTATTAAATCAAATGGTTTTATGATGCTTCAACATGACGCCTATACTTGGCAAGTAGAGGGAACACATTTTGTTGAAGGTGAATTATCTGAAGAATCTAAGATGATTAGAATAGCTTTTAAGGATTTTATAAATAAAGCTAGCAAGGAAGAATGCGAACAATTTTCAACTGAATTGTTTAAAGCACTAAGTGAGACAGGACTTGAAACGGTTTCTGATTTTATGAATGGTGGAATCCCAACTTTGATCAAAGTAATAAGCAATTTAGGAGAAATGAATCCGACTACCAAGAAATTTGGAGCTAGTTTAATTTCAGCACTAGCCAAAGGATATGGTCAAGGAATAGGCGAAAAGACAAAAAATATAAAGAATTCTATTTTTGATTCAGTAGCTAATAAAGAAAAGGAAATAATTGATTTCATTAATTTAAATGTTAAAAAATAGGGGAAAACATGGCGAAAAAAGATGATGTAAAGATTACTGCAAGTGCTAAGACTGTTTCAAATGATAAAACAAAGAAACAAGAGGAAGAACTTTTAGCTAGTAAAAAGAAAAAGGAAGAAGCTGATGCCAAGGCTAAGAAAGCTAGAGAAAACAGTGCTAAGAAAAAAGAAGAATCTGTTGCCAAAAACGATGAAATCAAAAAAGAAGAAGCTTCTACAATTGATACAACAAAGATTATAGAAACCGGGGCAAGTGTTGCCTCTAGTGTTCTTTCTTCTAAGAAAACAAAGGGATTTTTTGGCGGGCTAATTATAGGTATTGTTATCGGTGTGCTTATAACTAGTTTAATAGGAGTAAGCTTAAAGGACCAATTGCTTTCTAAAGTAGAAACCACAAAACAGAGTGCTGATGAAATTATTGATGAAACTTTAACCGGATATACGGCTGTTGATTTTAAGGATGCGATACTAGGTGAAGCTTCTCAACATCAAGAACTTATAGTTATGGAACAGCCTCTTGAAATATCTACTACCATCACTAAAGCTGGTTTAGGCAATTTAGAAATTTTCTCTAAAGTTAAAAATATTTCTTATGCAGGAACTGGTGTTTATACCACTGATTTTAAATATATTGATTCTGATCATATTTCGGTTGATGAAGAAAACAAAGTGGTTACTATTAAGATACAAAATACTACTCTTCAATATGTGAATATTGATAATGACAATATAACTTTTGAGGATACGGATAAAGGCTTATTGGCTTTTGGGGATTTATCTCTTACAACTGAACAACAAAACGAATTAGAAAAATCAGTTAAGGAAGCAATGAGGGAGAAACTGAACACTTCAGAATTGTTAGAAAAGGCTAATGAATTTGCCAAGATGAAGGCTTGGGAGATATTCCAACCAATTGTTAGTGCTGTTAGCCCTGAATATACAGTAGAAATTGAGTTTGATGATTAAACTTGAAATATATATTGTTTCTTATGTAATAAAAAATGAATTTTAAACATTGAGGTGGCCAAATGGCCACCTTTTATGTTACATTTAGTTAGCGCATGCAAACTAAAAAGATGGAGTGAAAAATGGATAAAGTAGAAAAGAAACGCCTTAGGGAACAACATGTAGTAGAAGAAATGATACGTTTGTACTGTAAGAAGAATCATGGATTAATAAATGGTGAAATGTGTCAAGAATGTAAAGAACTTGTGGAATACGCAAAGCTAAGAAGTGAGAAATGTCCTTTTATGAAAGAAAAGACGTTTTGTGCTAATTGCAAGGTACATTGTTATAAGCCTGAGAAAAGAGAAAAGATTAGAAAGGTCATGAGATATTCAGGACCTAGAATGATTTTTTATCATCCTATTTTAGCTATGTGGCATTTAATAACTAGTAAGAAAGAGAAAATGAAACAAAATGATTAAAACAAGATTGGTTAAATTATTAAGTCATGCTAAGAAATACATTGTTTTTACTATTCTATTTGAATGGATTAGTTTATTAGCACAAGTGGTTATTGTGTTTAAGACAGCTAATATATTAGAGAATTTGGTAAATAACACTTTAACTTCTAATATTATGCAAAGTTGTATAGTTACTTTTTTAATATGCATTGTTATACGCTTTATATGTGACAAGTTTGTTACTCGTTTTTCTTATTTAGCTAGTGTTGATGTAAAAAGAATTTTAAGAGAAAAAATATATGAGAAGATGTTAAGACTGGGATCTTCTTACAATGAACAAGTTTCTTCTAGTGAGGTGGTACAAGTCAGTACTGAGGGAGTAGATCAATTAGAGACGTACTTTGGCAAATATTTACCACAGCTTTTCTATAGCCTGTTAGCGCCTATTACTTTGTTTCTTATTTTAAAAAGAGTTAGTTTTAAAGCAAGCTTAGTCTTACTTATTTGTGTGCCTTTAATTCCTATTTCTATTGTTGTAGTACAAAAGATAGCGAAAAGATTACTAAATAAATATTGGGGAATTTATACAAGCCTCGGAGATTCTTTCTTGGAAAATCTACAGGGTTTAACTACTTTAAAGATCTATCAAGCAGATGAAAAGAAGGCGGAAGAAATGGATATAGAATCTCAAAATTTCCGTAAGATTACAATGAAGGTATTAACTATGCAGCTAAATTCTACAAGCGTAATGGATATTGTTGCCTATGGTGGCGCTGCAATAGGAATGGCTGTAAGCATTATAGAATATTTAAATGGAAATATTAGCTTAGCTGGTTGTATTAGTATCGTATTACTTGCTAGCGAATTCTTCTTGCCATTAAGATTGCTGGGGTCTTATTTCCATATTGCGATGAATGGCATGGCTGCTAGTGATAAGATTTTTAAAATATTAGATCTACCAGAAGAAAAAGATGGCGATAAGAAATTGCCAAATGATAAATTGGACATTGAATTTAAGGATGTACATTTCTCATATGAGGAAAATAGAGAGATATTAAAAGGAATTAGCTTGCATATACCTAGTTGTAGCTTTGTATCGCTTGTTGGAGAGTCAGGATCAGGCAAAAGCACAATAGCTGGTTTATTAACACTAAAGAATAAAGACTATAGTGGAGAAATAAATGTTGGTGGTATTTCTTTAAAAGAGCTAAATGAAAAAGATTATTTAAATCATGTGCTGTTAATTAAACATAATAGTTATTTATTTAAAGGAACCGTTGAAGATAACCTAAGAATGGCTAAAAGTGATGCGAGCGAAGAAGAAATGAAAATGGTGCTAGAGAAGGTGAATTTATTGGGTTTCTTAGAAAGCCAAAATGGTTTACAAACAAAACTTTTAGAGAAAGCTAGCAATTTATCTGGTGGACAATGTCAAAGGCTTGCGATAGCTAGAGCACTTTTAAAAGAGAATGTTTCCATTTATATTTTTGATGAGGCAACGTCAAATATAGATGTTGAAAGCGAAGAAATTATTATGAATGTTATTCATGAGCTAGCGAAAACTAAGACGGTAATATTAATTTCTCATAGATTAGCAAATGTAATGGATAGTGATTGCATCTATTTCTTGGAAGATGGGAATATTAAAGAGAGTGGTAATCATTTTGGTTTAATGGAATCAAATGGCTCTTATAAGAAATTGTATCAAAATCAGATTGCTTTAGAGAATTATGCGAAGGAGGGTACTAGATAATGAAAAGAAGAAGTTCTTTTGAAATAATGATGCGCTTAATCGGTCTAGTAAAGCCTCTGTTGCCTGTTATGCTTGTGGCAATAACGTTAGGAACAATTGGCTACTTGTGTGCTATTTTTCTAACAATTATCGCTGCACAAGTTATTACGAATAGTTTGAATTATCCCGTTTCTTCTATTCTTACTTTTATGATTGTAATAGCTATAAGTAGAGGCATTTTACATTACATTGAACAATATTGTAACCACTATATTGCGTTTAAATTACTGGCGATTATTAGACATAAAGTGTTCGCCGCTTTAAGAAAATTGTGTCCAGCTAAGTTAGAAGGGAAAGATAAGGGCAATCTAATTTCTATTATTACTTCAGATATAGAGTTACTAGAAGTATTCTATGCTCACACAATCTCTCCTATCGCAATCGCTATTTTAACTTCAATTATCATGGCTATTTTCTTAAGCCAATATTCGCTATATGCTTCACTATTGGCATTAATTGGTTATGCTATAGTTGGAATAGCAATTCCAATATTAAATGGTAAAAATAATAGTGATAAAGGAATGGAATATAGAACAAGTTTTGGTGAATTAAATAGTTTTGTATTGGATTCTTTAAGAGGCTTAGATGAAACAATACAATATGGCACTGGTGAAAAACGTAAAGAAGAAATAACTAGCCGTTGTAAATCATTAGCAAATCTTCAAGAAAGTTTAAGCAAATGTGAAGCTAGCCAAAAGAGTTTAACCAACTTAGCTATATTAATAATGTCGTTTGCGATGCTGTTTATAACAATTGTGATGTATCAAAATAAAACAATGGATTTTAATGGTGTATTAACTTGTACTGTAGCGATGATGGGATCTTTTGGGCCAACTGTTGCATTATCTAATTTATCAAATAACTTAAGCCAAACTCTAGCGAGTGGAGAAAGAGTGTTATCTTTACTTGAAGAAAAACCATTAGTAGAAGAAATAGATGGAGATTTAACTAGTGATGAATTTGATGGAGCAGAGCTTAGAAATGTAAGTTTTGCTTATGATGATGAAACGATACTAGATAACTATTCTTTAAAGTTGGAAAAGGGCAAGATAACAGGAATACATGGTGTTAGCGGATCTGGCAAATCTACAGTCTTAAAGTTATTAATGAGATTTTGGGATGTGCAAAAAGGTAGTGTAATAGTAAACAGAGAAGATGTAAAAAAGATTCCTACAAAACACTTAAGAGATTTAGAAAGTTATGTTACACAAGAAACACATTTATTCCATGATTCAATCGCAAACAACATTGCTTTAGCAAAGAAAGATGCGACTCTTGAAGAAATAATTGAAGCAAGCAAAAAAGCTTCTATTCACGATTTCATTATGTCTTTGCCAAATGGATATGATACGGAAGTTGGAGAACTTGGAGATACGTTATCTGGTGGTGAAAAACAAAGAATCGGAATCGCAAGAGCATTCTTACATGACACGGATTTAATTTTATTAGATGAGCCTACAAGTAATTTGGATTCATTGAATGAAGGCATTATATTGAAATCGTTAAAAGAATCTTCTAAAAAGAAAACAGTAGTACTAGTATCGCATAGGACATCTACAATGAATATCTGTGATAAGGTCTATGAAATGAAGAATGGAAGGCTGTCATAAAAATACAACATAACGGATAAACTTAAATGATAGACATTTCTATTCCATTACTTGAATTAATTAATAATAAAAACGAGCTATATCTTCAAAGCAAGGGAGAGGATATGGCTTTTTATTACTATAAGACAGTATTTGCTTTTTAGAAAGAATTTATATAATTGCAAAATCTCCTTTATTTAAAGGCTTATAAGCACATTTCCTCTTGAATTTTTAATATATATATATATAATCTATTTATGTGTAAATAATTTATTATTAAGAAAAATTAATGATAAATATAACTTTGAAGGGTGTCAAAATGAGGAAAAAATTTACTGTATTACTATCTATATTGATGATAACAACATTAGGGTTTACTAATGTTAGTGCTGATACTACTACTTGGGGTGATTATGTATCAAGCGTAACTTTGGTTCATAAAGATATAACATCATTTGAATGGAATGATGACAATCATGATGTTTTTAATGTCACTATGAGGGATTTTGGAACTACTTGTGGTGATTCTTCAAGCTCTATTTGTTATTATCTAATGACTACAACCGCTAAAGGATCACTACCAACTAGTGCTAGCGATTGGAATCAAATTACTGCTGCACAATTTACTGTTAGTACAGGAAAAGATATAGGTACATATACTTTATATATTGGTAAATTAGTAGATAGTGCTATAACAAATATTGCCTCATATGAAACAACAGCTAGTGTTACAAAGAGGCCCAAGCCTAAACTTACAATAAATCGTCCAACATATACTAGTAGTAACTATTATATTGTAGGTGGCGATGATGATATCGTGCTACCATTTTCTATCACTTGCAAAAGTGAAAAATATGATACCGATGTAAATGTAAAATGTTTGATTACCGGTGATAATGTCTCTATTGATAACAACGGATTATTAACCATTAGTGGAAGCTTAAAAAGTGGCTTAAGATCTTATAATATGACCGTTATTTCAAATGATGAACATTACGAAGATACTTGGAATACTATAAGGTTTACAATTGTCAAAGGTACTGATTTTACAGTTGATTTTAAAAGCGATATTATTGCAGAAAGCAAAAATAAAGGGATAAAGTATGGAACGACCGCAAAGGCTTTAGCAGATAATATTAGTTCTATATATACTATACAAAAAGATTCTTCTTGGAATGATCAAACATGCACTGTATGGTCTTCGGATGGTACTAACACTACAGAACTTTCTATCAAAGTTCAAGAACTTAACGACGAAGGCAAATATGTAGATGTAGCTGAAAATACAGTATTAGAGCCAAGCGCATCTGGTGATAAGAAATATAATTTGACAATAACGGTTAAACAAAACTATACATCAGGAGAAATTAGTGATTCATATAAATATACTATAAATTATGATAATTTTTATATTGCGGACAAGTCTGCTAGTAGTGCTACAGTCGAAGCTAATGATAATCTTCAATATAATGGTGAAGATCAAGTTTTAGCTACTGTTACAAGTTCAGTTCCAGATAATGCAACAATTACGTACAAAGTAAGTCAAAGTGAATATAGTGGTACCGAAAAAGAAGCTTATGAATCTTGCAAAGCTACTGAAGTATCTTCACCTAAAGCTAAACTGCCTGGTACATATTATGTTTATTATCATGTGACAGCTGATTACTATGATGATAGCTATGGTATGGTTGAATGTGCCATCAACAAAAAGAAATTAACAATAAATAGTGATACTTTAAAAATTACTTATGATGGAGAAAATCATAAAGAAGATTTTAGTAATTATATTAAAAATAATCTTAACGGTTGTGCAAGTGGCGAAAGCGAAGGGACTTGTTATTTTGTAGATTACAAAAAAGATAAGAACAAATATATAAATTCGGGAAAATATCCTGCTACTATAACAGCTGGCGATAACTATGAGATAGATGGCGAAAAAATCGATGTTAAATTGAAAATTAATAAAGCCAAAATCAAAGTTAAAAAGATAGATGATGTAATATACAATGGTAAATCACAGGAAATAGTTCCTGTAGTTAAGAGCGGCAAAACTACATTAAGCACAAAGGATTATAAAGTAACCTATTCAAAAGATACTACAAATGTTGGCACTGTTACAGTTACTGTAGAAGGCAAAGGAAACTATAAAGGTACAGTTACAAGAACTTATAATATTACTCCAGCGTCGCTTTTGATTACTACAAATAGTGCAACTAAGACATATGATGGTAAACCATTAACTGCTTCAGGTTCTATTAAAGGTATAGTAAATAATGAAAAAATAATCCTTACAGTTACTGGTTCTCAAACTGAAGTAGGATCTAGTGAGAATACGTATATACTAGAATACAAAGATGGCGCTAAAGAATCTAACTATACAGTTAAGGAAGAAAAGATTGGCACTCTAACTGTTACTTCTGCTAAGAAAGATGATGGTGGTTCTTCAAGTAAAGTAGTAACTTGTGAAGAAGCTAATGGTAAAGGCTGGACTTGGTCTGAAACCAAGAAAGCATGTGTATATAAAGTGTCTAATACTAGTACTAAATAATTAAACTATTATTAAGCTATTTCTAATATATTTAGGCTGGCCAAATAAAAATGGGGGTATGTCAAATAAGTTAATTACTAGAGCTTACACAGTTTATTTGACAAAGTCTAGCTGACTATTTTTGTTTGATGATTAAAAAACTACCGGAACAATTGCCGGTAGTTACATATCCTTTCCGTGAGTTTTTATAACTCGCTACTTACATTTTCATGTATTAATTCAAATATTTAATTTTTACTTGCCTGAATTATTATCAGGCGCTACTATTCTTTTTGGTATATCCTTCATAAAGAATTCTCCTTTAATTGATCAGTAGATACTCTCGCCGCCTGCTGATCAACAGATGGTGAGGATTAATGAATTTCTTTTAGAATCTCCTTCATATAAATCCTCCTTGTATTTATATCGATATATAATACCTTTTACACTTTTATATTAACAATTGCTGGCAAAAATACTAGTCTATAATTTTATTTTTTATATGAGATAATAAACATGTTGGGGCATTAATTTGCCTTTTTATTTTAATTTCATACCTTTCATCATCATATCTTCAAAAGCATTTTCTCCAATTAATCTTTGTACACCTGCTTGCCATTTAACAGAATCTGCCATATATCTAATTTTCATCTTTTTAGCTGTTAAGGCTTTTAATATAACTTTTGCGACATCAATTGGTTCATCTGCTTTATCTACTACGCTATTCATAAATTCTAATGAGGGATTAATTTTTTCATAATAGGCATCTTTTACTTCTTGGCCCATTCTTTCCCATGTTTTCTTTTGGTTTTCAGCGGCATTTGCAGTCATTGGTGTTTTCATTCCAGCAGGTTCTATACTTGTTGCTTGTATGCCAAATGGGGCCATTTCATAACGCAAGACATTTGTAATTCCTTCTACAGCATATTTAGAAACTAAGTAGGCGCCTGTAAATGGGGCAGGGGTTCTTACTCCAGCAGCAACATTTACTATTCTTCCTTCACCATATTTTCTAAGTAATGGTAAGAAACTTCTAACCATATTTAAAGTTCCTTCAACATTTACATTTAATGTTAGTCTTACATTTTCACAAGAAATACCTTCTAATAATCCCCCGCCAGGTCCTGCAATACCGGCAACATTAATTAAATCACTAATACCATTTTCTTCTTTTTCGTTTATGAATTTTGCTAGTTCATTTACTTGTTTTGGATCAGAAATATCAACAACATAGGGAATAATATCTAATTTGTTTAATTCTTTGTCGTCTTGTCCTTCAATTAAAGTACCATATACTTTCCAACCGTTTTCTTTTAATAGTTTGGCAGTAACTAGTCCTAGTCCTGTTCCCGCTCCTGTAACAACCGCAATTCTATTTTTCATATATTTCACCTCTTAGTTCATTTTATTTGTAAAAGATGTTTCATTTAAGTACAATAAATGAACAATATGTTCGATAAAAAGAGGTTTTAATATGGATAAAAGATATCAAAAGACAGAAGAAAAATTAAGTCAATCATTAATAACTTTATTAAATGATTATAGTTTATATGAAATATCAATAACAAAATTATGTAGACATGCCAATATTCAAAGAAATACTTTTTATGATCATTATGATAATATCTATGATTTATTAGAACATATAGTTTCAAGTTATGAATTTGATGCGTTAAAAATTATATCTTCTACAGCTTCTGATAAAAATTTTAATGGGATGATAACAAACACTATAAATACTATTTATTTGGATAAGAATTTACAAAAGTTATTAAAAATTCCTTCTTTTTCTAACGCCTATTTATTAAGAATTTCAAATAAATGTAATAAGCTTGTTACAAAGAGTTTTCCTATTAAGCTTAATATTGATAAAGATAAATACATTTGTGCAAATAGATATGCGACTGGGGGAACGATTTTATTAATCTATGATTGGATTAATTCAGGATTAAAAGAGTCTCCTACTAGCATTATTCAAAAGATTGTGGAGTTTGCGCAAAATACATTGGAAGTATATCTTAAGTGATATTTGTTTTTTATTAATGCGTTAAAATAGTCTTATAAAAGAGGATTGCTAATTATGGAAGATGAATAATATAAATATAAATTAATTGATCATACAGCCACTTAGATGCAAGTAAGTCACCAAAATTATTTCAAAATACAATTGCCGATTTAGAAAAATAAGATGTAGAAGGTGATTGGGCAATATATGATAATTATGCGGGTGGTTTGGAGTCTTTTGCCAAGTTTGCAGTATCGGCAGGTGCAATAACTGAGAGTCAATATAATAAAATTATAGAGAAATATACAAGATATTGATAATGATAGAAAACAATTAATAAAATATTTCTTATCCTTTAGGTACGTTTTAGGCTGGCTTTTTATTATTAGTATGTAAGGAGGAAATAAACTGTAACCTTTGTCAAGGACAGTGAAATAAAAAGATGTCTAGGAGTAATCACAAGGTCACACCTTTTTATTTATGTGTCTACTCCTTGGGTTACAGTTTAATTAAAACATTCTTTAATTGATTAAATTAATCTTTTAAAGAATGTTTTTTAGTTTAATCTAGACCCCCAACTTTGTCTCCTAAGTTAGACCCCCAAGTTTAAGACCCCCAAAGATTTTGGTTAGCCTATATTTATTGGAGATAGCTTTTATTATGAATTTTTATGTTAAACTCTAAATAAGCAATAGAACTAGAGTCGGCGCTCATCGTGAGAGCGATACGAGCTAGGAACATTGCCTTTTATTTTGTTGAATTTATTGAATTTTGATTCTAATTTTTATCAATTGTAATAAATGAGATAGTGTTAAATTTGCCGATTATTAGAACTTATATAGTTTACTTGATAAATCTATCTAATGAATTTTTGAAAGTCTCGTATATTAAATTATTTGCCTGTCTAATTTTTTCTTTGTTTACTTTGCATATTTCTCTATCATATGTATATAAGCCGTTTTCTTCTTCTTCAACATCGCTAACTTGAGTTAATACGCTACCACATAGTCCATTCTTGATAGAAGGAAAAAGCATCTTGTTATAAATATTAAGCAATTTATTAGTTAGCCCTTCTTCACTATTTGAATTTCCGTATCCATAGTTTGCTTTTCTTAAAGTAAATTCATGATTTTTCACATGCCTTTTAATGCCACCGTATTCGCTTAAAAATAGCACCTTGTTTTTGTCTTTAATCTTAAGTACTTTGTTTCTAAAATAAATATGGTAAGAATCAATATCGCTTAAATAATCTTTATACCATCCAGAACAAGTATCAAATGGCCTAGAATCTTCTTTGCTTAATAGCTTATATACTTTATTAGCTTCTTGTTGGCCCCATGATTCATTATAAATAGTCCATGAAATAATACATGGGTGGTTATATAAAAGTCTAATAGTTTCTTTTGAATGTTCAATAAAGAAATTTAATCTATTTTCATCTTTAACATTATCTTTTTGTCTAACAAAGCCAATTGTTGGAAACAAAATATTCTTTAAAAAGTTTACTTTGCCACTGTTTACCATATCTTGCATAACAAGCATTCCTAATTTATCACAATAATAATAGAAAATATCATCTTCTACTTTTATGTGTTTTCTAAGCATATTAAAACCAAGTTCTTTCATGTTTGAAATATCTTGTTTATATTTTTCGTGATTACTTGGAAGATATATTCCATCATTAAAATATCCTTGGTCTAATACACCATTTAGATAAATCGGTTTATTGTTTAAACAAAAATATTTTGTTCCATTAATATTTTGAATATTAAATTCTCTTACAGCTAAGTATGAATCAATATGATCATATTTTGTCTCAAGTGAGAAATAATATAGCTTTGGATTATCCACATCCCAATTTTGATACTTAATATTTAATTTATCTAAATCTAAGAAAACAGTTTTATCGAATGCGCTTGAGAATTCTATTTCATCAAAATTAATAGCGAATTTAAAAGGTACATCACAATCCACATTAATTTTTATTGTGTTTATTGTGGTGTCTATTTTGATGTTTCTTATTTCTTCTTTTATCGGAACCGCTTCTAACCAAACTGTTTTCCATATTCCAGAGATTGCTGTATACCACATGCCACTAGGATTTAAACTTTGTTTACCATAAGGATATGTTTTATCTAGGGGATCTTTTACTACGACTTTTAAAATATTTTCTTTTTTTAAATATTTAGTGATATCAAAACTAAAAGGAAGATAGCCACCAATATGTTCTCCTAAATAATTGTCATTTAAATACACTTTGGTGAAGTTATCTACTGCTTCAAAATGTAAGATTACTTTTTTGTTTTCATCATAAAAGCCATTAGGCAAAATAAAGGATTTTGTATAAACTAATTCTTCTTCGTATTCTTTTATTGGATATTCACTTAAAAATGATTCTTTTGGAAAAGGAACGATTATCGTATGATTGTTTAAATTCCATTGTCCATTTAATGAGAAAAATGAGTTTCTTTTAAAGTTATAATGTGGATAAACTTCTTTCATATTCGCATTATATAATAATTGTTGTTGATATGCAGAAATTATTAGACAAGTGGCAAACGTTAAAAATACACGATGATAAGCGCCATTATGGCGATGTAGTTGACTTAATCGAAAGACATAGATTAAGTGCCAAACAAACTTTTGATGGTGTTCCAACTGTTTATTATGAGATATATCTTCATAATACAAATCATAAAGTTGGTAAGTGTGATTTACGTCTTAAGAATGATGAAAGAATGTATTATTATGGCAATGTTGGCTACAATATTATTGAATCTGAAAGAGGACATCATTATGCATATTACGCTTGCAAAGTGTTGTTTGATATTGCCAGAGATGAATTTGGCTATAAGACTTTATATTTAACTTGCGATCCAGACAATAAAGCTAGTTATAAGACTTTGATTAAATTGGGTGGAAAGCTTATTGAAATAAAGGAAGTGCCTTATGACCATGAACTATATGAAAAAGGTGAATTTTATAAGTGCATATTTAGATATAGGATTGATATAAATGGAGAAAATAAATAGTTTAGCTGAAGCGTTACAGTACATGAAAGAAAAAGAAATCTTAACTACTAATAAGAAAGATTTTTTTGTCTACAAAAAAGGAAACATCTATCGTTATTTTAATGGTTCTTCTTTTGCGTTAAAAAAAGAAGATTTCATCGATTTGTATAAAGATGAAATCTTCTATATTTATGAAGATGAATCAGTATCTATTGACCAAGATAAAGACGAGGCTTATTATCGCTATTATCGAAAGTAATTAGCGATTATTCTTAAAGAATAGGCCAACTATTCCACCAACTGCACCACCAATAATATGTGTAATATGGCTGATTGAATCGGTTACTGTAAGCATATCGCTAACTTCTCCACCAACCCATAATACAGCCACAAGAATCAAGGTGATTGGAATACCTCTATCTTTTCCAGTGATTGAGGCAAGAATGATAAAAGCAAATACAACGCCACTAGCACCCAATAGTTGAGTATTAGGGGAGAAGATGTTGTTGCATATTCCAGTCACAAGAGCGGTGATGACAATCACAATGATTAATCGATCATGGTATTTTTCTTCAAGCATTGGACCTAACAACAAAATATAAAGCATATTGGAAATCAGATGATTGTAGTCAGCATGTCCAAAGATATGCCCGATTAATCTTACATACATTAGCGGATCTAATAAAGATGCGCGATATGTTGAAAATATTAAATATGTTGAAGCTCCATTAGTAATAGTTTGAAGCAATAGTGCTATAAAACATATAAATACAAAAGTAAGCGTAATTGGCGCATTGAAATAAATTTTTAGTTTTCTCATGTATCCATTATATTGCACAAAAAGATAAGTGAGAATAAAATTGAACTATGAGTAAAAAAGTATCTTTAGTATTAGAAGGCGGAGGTATGAGAGGTGCCTATACCGCTGGATGTTTATCTTGGCTTATAGATGAAGGGATACAGTTTGATTATGCTTATGGTATTTCAACTGGTGCTGTACATTTGACCTCTTATCTTTTTAAAAACAAAGAATATCTCTATGATATGTCAACCGATATTATTGCGGACAAGTCAGTAATTGGCCTTAGACCATTATTAACGGAAGGAAAACTTGTTGCGTATGATCGAATGTTCAATCATTTTTTGATTGATAAACTTCATTTTGACATTAAGAATTTAATCGGTAACACTTCTACCAAGGCTAAATATGGTGTTTATGACTTAAGCGTAGGCAAAACCATTTATCTTCCACTTGAAGAAATGAATATGAATGTTTTAAAGGCTTGTTGTAGCTTGCCATTAATTGGAAAAATTGTAAAAGAAGGACAACACGAATTTTTAGATGGTGGCATTACAAAGATGATTCCTATTGAAGAAGCGGTAAATGATGGCTGCAGTGACCACTTGATTATTACCACTAAACCAATAGATTATGTTAGAAAACCAGCCAATTCTTTTATTGTGAAGTGGATGTCTCTTGCCTATAAAAAGTGTCCTTCTATTGGAAAAGATTACGCCAATAGACATTTAAACTACAATAAACAAATTGAGATTATTAATAATCTAGAAAAAGAAGGACACGCTTTATATCGCTATCCTACAGAAAATATTCCTGTTTCTCGTTTAAGAGGTGATAAAGAGGACTTAAGGAAACTATATGAGCTTGGTAGAAAAGACATGGAAGCTAGTAAGGAAAGCATATATAAGCTTATAAAAGAATGAAAAAAATATTAATTATATTATCGATATTATGTTTGTTTGCTTGTTCAAACAAACAAGAAACACCTGACAATGAAAATGATAGTGATACTAACACTACTAGTTATATTGAGCCAGCAAGTGAGACAGACATCTTTTCTTATTTAAATGATGATACTAAAAACTTATTGTATAAAGCTAATGGCAATGAAAATGTTAGTACTGAATTCTTACAAATATTAGGAAAAAATATACCTGATGTTACTTTAACTGACTATAATGGCAACAGCATTGATTTAAGTAGTTTAAATGGGAAAGTTGTCATTGAGGTGGTCGCAACATATTGTTCGCATTGTAAGGAACAATCTAAGACTAATAATGTAGCTTTAGCTAATGTTTTGGATGATGTTACATTTGTTCAATATTTTGCCAATGGTGATAAAGAAATGATTGATGCCTTCTATACTGAAGTTGGTGAGAACATTCCTGACAATATTATTGTTGTTCCCAAGAATGAAGAACTTTCTAATATGTTAGAAAAACAATATAGTTTATCTGCTACACCAACTTTTTATTTCTTTAATGAAGGCTCTTTGACTTGGGCAAAAATAGGCCAAACAACAGTTGATGATTTAAATTTATTTAGTGATATTGCGTTTAATAATGCCTTGGATTTGAATAACTTGGTTGATGATAATGGAACATCTATTTTTGATTATGTAAGAGATCAAAGCGATGTTAAAAATGATTTAAGCAATGAAAATTATTTAAAATTAGCTGATTTAGATAACGATGGTGATACTATTCTAATGACTTTAAACAACATGGGAAAAACGTTTGATTTTACTGATCAATTAGAAAATGAGTCAGACTTTACAAGTGAAGTTGATTTCTTGGATTACACTAATTCTGAATTAATGATTATTTATGTTTATAGCTATGATCAAAATGCAGTTGATTTGATAAATGAATATTATAAAGAAAATAGTGATGTTTCTTTAATTGTTTTAAATGCTTCTGATGAAGATAACGATGTATTAGCTAACCAATTAGAGCCTAAAATGGTTTCTATTATGAATCAAATACCAGCTATTTTAAATGATTATAGTTTCTCCAGTTATCCATCTTGCATCTTTGTTCAAGATGAAACTATTACTGGAATTTATTCTAATATAGAAAGTGTTGAATCATTAAAAAACGCCAAAGATATCTTCCTTGGCGAAAATTCAATAGCTATCAAAGATAATAATAACTAAGACATATATTCGAAGTAGTATTCATCGAAGCTTAGACCACTATCATATATCTTGGTGGCTAAGTCTACTCCGACATATCTTAAATAATTGTATACAGCGCTATGACCAGTTAGCGCTTCTTTTCCTTCTGGATATCTAAAGATAAAACCATATTCATGTGCGTGTTCTTGTAACCATGAATAAACTTTGCAATCTTTAAAGCTGCTAGCTGTAGGGTTTTCAGAAGCTAAAACATAGACGGCTAAGCCGGTTTGATCATCGCAAAAGCCTGCTTTTAAATAGTCGGAATCATCGGTAAACAAATTCTTTTGATCCTCATAAGAGGTGTATCCTTTATAGGCATATATTGCCATATCTAAGTCTTCACTTCTAATCGCATTGCACATATTTGTGTACGCTTCAAGAGCTCTAGATTCGAGCTTTATATTTGGAACAGAATGCAAACTATCAATTTCTACTAACTTGGTTGGCTCATATTCACCAATCGAAGATTTTGGTGATACATATACTTCAATACTACTAGGATCACTGGCTTCTACATAATTTTCATATGGCTTTAAGTAATCACCACTAACTTCAAATGCGCTATCACTATTATCAGGATGATTCAAACAATCCTCTGTATATTCTTCGATTGAATCTAACTTGTCAAATACAATCAATGGTTTTAAATTGTAATATCTAAGTGAAGAAAACAATTGTTCAAGTTCTTCATCAGAATAGCCTTTCTTTTCCTTTAATTTTTCATAAAGATTGAAATAATCATCATCTAAATAGTCAGTTAGAGTATATAATTTTAAATATTTTTCATTGAAAGTATCTTTAACTATCTCACTATTTAAATAATCTGAATAATAGCTATTTTTTAAAATAGTTTTTCTAAGACCTCTTTTGTATATTACTTGAATGGCTTGATCACTATATCCAAGTGCCTCTAGTTTATTTGTATTGATAAAGTGGGGTACTTTGTATATTGAAAGTCCAAGCATCACAAGCAAGGCCAATAGGGCAATAAACTTGCCATTTAACTTTCTTTTCTTTTTCTTTGTACTCATGGTTTCATTATATCAAATGGTTTTCTATTAACATCACAAACGAATGCTAATGTTTCGTTTGTTGTTGGGTGCTTAAATGTTAAGCGGTAAGCATGAAGAGCGATTTGTTCTCCTACTTTCGCTTGCTTATTATATTTTTGGTCTCCCCATAAAGGATGATTACGACTTGAAAATTGAACTCTTATTTGATGAGACCTGCCCGTATGAAGATTAACTTTCACAAGAGCTAAATTATCTTTTCTATTTAGTACAACATAATCCAATGAAGAATCTTTTCCATTTGGATCAACTTTCACAAGATTTCTTTTTGTATCCTTCAATAATTTGTCCTTAAATGTATCTTCATCTTTTAAATTATTGTCATAAACAACCGCAAGATATTCTTTTTTTAAAGTATGTTCGCTTACTTGTTTGCTTAATCTGCTAGCTGCTTTGCTGGTTTTCGCAAAGACACATACTCCACTTACAGGTCTATCCAATCGATGTACTAATCCAAGATATACGTTGCCTGGTTTGTTATATTTTTCTTTTAGATAATTTTTTGCTAAAGATAATAAATCCAAGTCCTTGCTGCTATCTTCTTGCATAGGCACATTAGCTGGCTTATTAACTACCAGCAAATGATTGTCTTCATATATTACATCTAATTTCATTTATACCACCTAGTAGTAAAACCACAAGGCAAATAATAATCAGTGTCTTTAATCTTTAATCCCAATTCATCAGCTTCAATTGTTCCATTTAGACCTTCGGTATGTCTTCTTAAAACATTTTTAATTGTAGTACTAGAGTATCCGGTTGTATAAGTATTAATAATTAAAAATAATGGATTATCGCTTAGAAGATTTACCGCTTCTTCAATTAATGGATTAATTTGTTCCTCAAACTTGAAAAGCTCGTTATTTGGACCTCTTCCATAAGAGGGGGGGTCCATAATAATTCCATCATATTTTCTACCTCTTCTTACTTCTCTTCTCATGAATTTTAAACAATCATCAACAATGTATCTTATTTTTCTATCGCTTAAGCCTGAAAGTTCAGCGTTTTCTTTAGCCCAATCAATCATTCCCTTGCTTGCATCCACATGGACTACTTCTTCAATATTTGCGCTTGCTAAAGCCATTGTCGCAACACCAGAATAGGCAAATAAATTTAATACTTTTGCGTCTTGTCTTCCCTTAAGTTTTTCTCTAACAAAGTCCCAGTTACTGGCTTGTTCAGGGAAAATTCCTGTGTGTTTAAAGTTGGTAGGAGATACTTTTAATGTAAGTTCTTCATATTTTACTTTCCAATGTGCTGGGAGCTTTTTCTTAAATTCCCAATATCCTCCGCCTTTGCTTGAACGATGATAATAAGCATCTGCTTTATCCCATAATTCAGGTTTGATTTTTGGCCAAATAGCCATTGGATCTGGACGTCTTAAAATAATTCCTCCCCAAGACTCTAGCTTCTCCAAATCTCCTGCGTCTAATAATATATAATCTTTAAAATTATCACTTGAAAACATACTCTAATTTTATAATATTTCACTATTATTTTTAAGGTATAATATTTTAGCTATGGTTAAATATTCTGAGTTAAATGCTGCTCAAAAAGAAGCAGTTACTGATACAAGCAATCATTTAAGAATCATCGCTGGTGCTGGAAGTGGCAAAACACGTGTTTTGACAATGCGTATAGCTTATTTGATTGAAGAAAAACACGTCAATCCTAGAAATATTTTGGCTATTACTTTTACTAATAAGGCTGCCAATGAAATGAAAAATAGGATTAAGGAAATGCTTAAGGAAAAGGGCGATGGTGCAATGATTTCAACCATTCACTCTTTGTGCGTAAGAATTCTTAAAGAAGAAATAGAGGTTTTAGGATATCCTAGAAACTTCACTATTGTTGATGGCGATGATCAAAAAACAATTTTAAAAGAAGCTTATAAAGAATTTAATATTGAAAAGAAGGAATTGTCTTATGCAAGTGCATTGGATTATATCGCTAATTGTAAATATGCTGAAATTTCTCCAGAAGAAGCCATGAATAAGACCTATGGTGAGATTAAGCTTATTAATAAAGCTAATGTATATAAATATTATGTTGAGCGTTTGAAGTCTGTTTATGGACTTGATTTTGATGATTTAATTTTATTTACGACAAGATTGTTTAAAACCCACAGCGATATCTTGAGCAAGTGGGCTAATAAGTTTCATTATATTCATGTTGATGAATTCCAGGATATTGATAATACTCAGTATTTATTGATTAAACAATTATCTAGTGCACACGATAATGTATATGTTGTTGGTGATCCTGACC
Organism: Paratractidigestivibacter sp.; assembly: GCA_963607765.1. GTDB lineage: Bacteria > Bacillota_I > Bacilli_A > Erysipelotrichales > Erysipelotrichaceae > Colivicinus. Next base: position 64,547 of record CAVDDT010000005.1, read on the forward strand.
AGACTATTTATACTTGGAGAGGTGCTGATGTAAATATCATTGTAAACTTTGATAGGGACTTTAAGAATACTAAGACCATTATCTTAAACCAAAATTATCGTTCAACTAATAATATTCTAGAGGGAGCTAACTCTTTGATTAAAAACAATAAGGCTCGTGTTCCTAAGGATTTATATTCAGAGAATGGTGATGGGGAAAAGATTATTCATAAGACTTTGCCAGATGAGACTAGTGAGGCATACTACATCACCAATGATATAAGTGATTTGCATAAGAAAGGCTATAACTATAGTGATATGGCTATTTTGTATCGTTCTAACTATCTTTCAAGAGAAGTTGAAAAGGTTTTAATTGAAAATAGAATTCCTTATGTAATTTTTGGTGGCATTAGGTTCTATGAAAGAATGGAAGTTAAAGATATTCTTTCTTATTTGAGAATGATTGTTACTGGTGATGATTTAGCTTTCCAAAGGATCATTAATCAGCCTAAAAGAGGTATCGGTCAAAAGGCTATTGATAGTATTTTTGAAATAGCTAAAAAGGAAAAGATGACGATGTATGAAGTTATTAAAAATGGCTTATATGCCAAGAATCAGAATACATTGGATCATTTTGTAGGCATGATAGAAAAATGGAAAAAAGATGTGGAAAATATTCCTCTTGAGAATCTTTTGACAGAAGTATTAGATGATTCTGGCTATCGTACAATGCTTGAAAAAGATAACGAGACTGAAAGGCTTGAGAACGTTAAATCTTTAATTGATGATATCAAAGAGTACCAAGAAATTTATCCTGGCAGTAGCTTAGCTGACTATCTTTCAATGATTTCTTTATATACTGATAAGGCCACAAACGATAATAGTGATTCGGTTAATTTGATGACTATTCATGCGGCAAAAGGCCTTGAATTTAAAGTCGTTTATGTTGTTGGGTTATCAGAAGGTGTTTTCCCAAGTGAAAGATCACTTCTAGATGGAAGCAAAGGTTTAGAAGAAGAAAGAAGACTTGCTTATGTAGCTTATACAAGAGCTAAAGAAAAGCTCACTTTAACAGAGACTAATTCTTTTTCTTATGTCTTGGGCAGTGCTAAACTTCCTAGTAGATTTATTAAAGAAGTTGATGAACAATATATCAAGCATTTAAATAATGTGCAAAACAAATCTACTGTATTTGATGTGCCATTTAACGAAGAAAAAACTGTTTCGGTTAAAAAAGAAACTCCAGCTCCTTTGTTTGTTCACTATCGAAAAGGCGACTTGATTATTCATAAGATTTTTGGCGAAGGTGTAGTTACTAATGTTGAAGGAGAATTTTTGACGATTGCTTTTAGCTATCCACATGGTGTCAAAAAGATGAAAGCTGGTCATCCATCTTTTAGAAAGAAATCAAAAAATGATTATAGCTAGAGCGACAATTAATGATTTGGATAAAATCATGGAAATAATCGACGAAGCTAAGGAATATTTAAAGAGCCAAAATATTGATCAATGGCAAGATGGTTACCCTAATAGAAATGTTTTAGCTAATGATATAAACAATAAGAATCTTTTTGTGGTTAAAGAAGATGAAATAATGGGCTTGTTTTGTCTAAGTGATTACGAAGAAACTTATGACACAATTTATGATGGAAAGTGGAACCGCGATACTCATTATGTAGTAGTGCACCGTATTGCGCTTGAAAATAAATATAAGGGAAGAGGAGTAGCTAAATTTATTTTTGATGAAATAAAAAAGACTTATCCCTATATCAGAGTAGATACGCATAGGGACAATTTGAGCATGCAGAAGTGTTTGAAAAACAATGGCTTTAAGTATTGTGGAATCATTTACTTAAAAAGAGGAAACGCTGAAAGATTGGCTTTTGACTACATTAATGATTAGGAATAAATATCTATCTTATTTTTTAGCAATTATTAATATTGTTTTTATAATTATTCTTACTTTTTATAAAGATCCTTTAATTTACAATTATTCGATGTTTTCAAAAGAAGTGAAAGGGCATCTAATTTTAATAGCGTTTTGTTTAATATTAGGAATCAATTTAGCTAACACGACATTTTTGTTAGATAAAAACAAGACCTTATTAGCTTTAATATCACCGCTTATTGCATCTATATTTCCATATCGAAACAATGGCGATCTTTCTTCTAATTTGCATGAAATATGTGCCTATATTTCTTTTGGACTTGTGATGTTTATTACTCTAAATAACATTAGTAAATATAAGACTTATAATTACAAAAAAGCTTCTATTATTGAAGAAATATTTATCTTTGTTTTTATCTTGGATGGCCTTATTTATCTAAAATTATTAGGTGTAACGAGTATTCAAGAGTTTATTCTTCTTACGATGATAATAATCATTCACTTATATCTCTATGTAGAATTGATGAAAAAATCTTAATATTTTATGTTATGATAATAAGGCAATCCCCGAGTGGCGGAATGGCAGACGCGCACGACTCAAAATCGTGTTGGAAACAGTGTGGGTTCAAGTCCCACCTCGGGGACCAATAAATGCTTTAAATAGGGCATTTCAGTAAGATTTAGGCCAAAATTAGGCCAAAGTTATTCGAACAAAAATAAAAACAGGTATTAATTTACCTGTTTTTTTATAAAGAATTTAAGCAATCTTTTTTCTTTTCCTGGTTAGATCTTGCGTAATAAACTGACATATTTATATGTTCATGTCCCAGGATTTCCGTTACTGTTCTTTCATCAGCCCCCATATCAACAATTAGATGAGTAGCTACTGTATGCCTCAATTGGTACATATTGAATTCTTTATCCAATTTATGAAGTTTTTGTCCTAAATTTGAGATATTGAAATAGTTTCCGTCGCTTCTAACAAACATTTGTCTATATTTAGGTTTGTACTCACTCAAGAGAGCTTGTAGCTTATCCGAAATAGGTATCTTTCTTATTGAGGCTTTCGTTTTGCATTTCCTAATAACTTGGTTTCTATCACCAACGGAGCCTGAATCAGCTATGTTACTTCCTAATTCTTTATTGATTGAGATGTATCCGTCTTTAAAATCATCTACATTTAGTGCAAAACATTCAGCAGGGCGCATGCCCGTGTACCACATTGTCTCTAGAGCCATTCTTACGGTCATAGCGTCGTGTTTTGTAAATTCGCTATCAATCTTACCTATTAGAGTGTTTAGCTCATCACGAGTCACTATTTGCTTTTTAGGGGCTTTCTCTATTTTTTGAGATTTAGGTAAGATTATTCCTTGCGTTAGGTCGTAGTGAATGTAATCTTTAATATTTGCGGTCTTATAGATTCTCTTCCAAACCCCATATATTCTAGTGATAACATCATCACTTTCATTAATAGCGTTATTTAGTGTATTTATAATATCTATTTTAGTAATCTTATTTATAACAGTGTTTTGTTTATCGAAGTATTTTTGAAAATAGATCAAGTGTTTTCTCTTTGTTTCTTCTCTAACAGGGATAACGTCATATGATTCTTCTAATATCTCGGCTAAAGTTTTTTGATATTCCATTTCAACAAAATCAGTAACTAAGCATTCATTCCTATACCTAACAGCATTTTCATAGGCTTTTCTAGCACTTCCATATTCTCGTTCGGAGAAGCTCTTGTCCACATTCTTGTTAGATATTCTTACTCTAAACTTCCAACCGCCTTTGGTTTCTTCTTGCTTAATATAATT
>CAVDDT010000006.1:0-25480 GCA_963607765.1 Paratractidigestivibacter sp.
CTTTACAATTATTCTAATTCAAACGCACCAGTATAAAGCTGATAATACTGTCCTTTTAAGGCAAGAAGCTCTTCATGAGTACCGCGTTCAATAATATTGCCGTGGTCTAAAACAATAATAACATTAGAGTTCTTTACAGTAGACAACCTATGTGCAATAACAAAAACAGTTCTGCCATTCATTAAAGCATCCATGCCTTTTTGAACAATAGCCTCAGTTCTAGTATCAATTGAAGAAGTGGCTTCATCTAGAATCATAACTGGAGGATCAGCAACAGCAGCTCTAGCAATAGCTAATAGTTGACATTGTCCTTGTGATAAATTGGATCCATCACCGTTAAGCATCGTATTATAGCCATCAGGTAAATGCTTAATAAATTCATGAGCACCAGCAAGCTTAGCAGCTGCGATACATTCCTCATCAGACGCATCAAGTCTACCATATCTAATATTTTCCATTACTGTATCAGTAAATAAAACGGTATCTTGAAGAACAATGCCAAGAGATTTTCTAAGCGAAGATTTCTTAATCTTATTGATATTGATGCCATCATATCTAATCTTTCCATCCGCAATATCATAGAATCTATTGATTAGATTTGTGATAGTAGTCTTTCCAGCACCAGTAGCACCAACAAAAGCAATCTTTTGGCCTGGTTTACCATATAGAGTAATGTCATGAAGAATCTGCTTATTTGGCTCATACGAGAAATCAACATCATAGAATCTTACATCACCTTTAAGTTCGGTGTATGTTAATGTACCATCATGATGAGGGTGCTTCCAAGCCCAAATATTAGTCTTTTCTTCACACTCAACAATTTCACCATTAACCTTTTTCGCATTAACTAAAGTAACATAGCCATCATCTTCTTCACTTTCTTGGTCAAGAAGTTCAAACACTCTTTCGGCACCAGCTAAGCCCATTACTACGGCATTAATTTGCGGAGATATTTGTTGAATATTGCCAGCAAATTGACGAGACATTCCAAGGAATGGAACAACAACCGCAATAGAGAATGGAAGACCTGATATAGAGAAATTAGGAATATTTGATTCAATAAATAAACCACCCGCAACAGCCACGAACACATAAATAATGTATGAAACATTATTTAAAATAGGCATTAGAGTATTTGAATACTTATTAGCTAAATAAGAAGCTTCATATAATTCTTCGTTTACTTCATCAAAAGTTTTCTTAGTTTCCTCTTCATGATTAAAAACTTTAATTACCTTTTGGCCATTAATCATCTCTTCAATAACACCCTCAGTTTTAGCAACATTCTTTTGTTGAGCAACGAAGTACTTAGAAGACTTTCCACCAACCTTTTTAGTGATGATAAGCGAAATAATAGCACCAAAAATAATTACTAAAGCCATAGGAATACTATAGTAGAACATAATGCAAAGAATAGTAATTATTGTAATTCCAGAAATCATAAGTTGAGGGAAACTTTGAGAAACCATTTGTCTTAATGATTCAACATCGTTTGTATAATACGACATCACATCACCTCTTTGATGAGAATCAAAGAACTTAATTGGAAGAGATTCCATATGATTAAATAATTTAACTCTAAATTTGCTTAAAACGCCTTGAGTAAACACGGCCATTAATTGGTTGTAGATAATTCCGGCAATCAAACTAGTAATATATAAACCTGCCAAAATAGTAATAAGATGTACCACTTCAGGCTTAACGGTTTCAAATGGTGTTCCGTTTTCCCAAGCATCTTGAATTAAAGCGATAACATTTTGTTGGAAAATAGAAGGAAGTGAACTAATTACAGCATTTATCACAATTAAAACTATAATAATAGGCAACAACTTAGGATAAAACGAAAATAACATCTTAAATAATCGTTTTATAGTATGAGTACGATTCTTTTTATTATTCATGTTCATCCTCCTTTTCAGTACCTTGTTTATTTTGAGAATAATAAACTTCTTGGTAAATCTTGTTAGACTTCAATAATTCTTCACTAGTGCCAATAGCATCAATCTTGCCATTGTCCATAACAATAATTCTATCAGCATCTTCTACTGAGCTAGTTCTTTGAGCAATGATAATCTTTGTAGTCTCTGGAATGTAAGTCTTCATAGCTTTTCTAATTAAAGCATCAGTCTTAGTATCAACAGCACTAGTAGAATCATCCATAATCAAAATCTTAGGCTTCTTTAATAATGCACGTGCGATACAAAGCCTTTGTTTTTGACCACCAGAAACATTTGTACCACCTTGTTCAATATAAGTGTTATAGCCTTCAGGACGTTGAACAACAAATTCATCCGCACAAGCTAATTTACAAACCTCAACAACCTCATCATGTGTTGCGTTTTGATCTCCCCACTTGATATTATCTTCAATTGTTCCTGAGAATAAGACATTCTTTTGAAGAACCATCGCAACAGAATCTCTTAATACCTTAAGGTCATAGTCCTTAACGTTGCGCTTACCAACTCTAACGCTACCTTCAGTTACATCATATAAACGAGGAATAAGTTGTACCAAACTAGACTTAGCACTGCCAGTTCCACCGATAATGCCAATAGTTTCACCAGATTTGATATGTAAATCAATGTCCTCTAAAACTGCTCTATCAGCATTTTTAGTATATTTAAAACGAACATGATCAAAATCAATCGAACCATCTTTAACTTCCATAATAGGATTTTCAGGAGAAACCAAGTTACTCTTTTCCTTTAATACTTCACAAATTCTTTCAGCACTTTCTTCAGAAAAAGTAATCATAACAAACAGCATTGAAAGCATCATCAAACTAGATAAGATTTGGAAAGAATATGTTAATAAAGTAGAGAACTGTCCAATATCAAGTTCCACACCATTTGTTGTGATGATTGTCTTTGAACCAAAATACAATACAAATAGCATGACTGAATAGATACAAGCTTGCATAAGCGGGCTATTGAAAGCCAAAATTCTTTCAGCTTTAGTGAAAACATTTTGAATATCACCAGTAGCCTTCTCTAGTTTCTTTTCCTCAAAGTCTTCTCTTACAAAAGACTTAACAACTCTAATACCCTTAATATTTTCTTCAATGGAATTATTTAAAGTATCAAACATAGGGAAGCCTTTTCTGAATAATGGCATTGCAGCCTTAGCGATAATGAATAAACCGATTCCTAAAATTGGAATAATAATAAGGAAAATAACCGCCATCTTACCGCCCATATAATAAGCCATAAAGAAAGAAAACAATAAGTTAAGTGGAGCTCTAAAAGCCATTCTTATAAGCATCATAAATGCTTGCTGAACATTTTGAATATCAGTAGTTAAACGCGTAACCAAAGATGCACTAGAAAACTTATCAATATTGCTGAAAGAAAAACCTTGAATGTTGTAGAAAACATCGTGTCTTAAATTCTTTGCAAAACCACATGTAGCATGAGCACAAGTATAACCAGCTAAATAGCCAAATAATAAGGATACCATTGCAAAGGCTAATAGAATATAGCCATAATGAAGTATCCTATCAACACCACATCCAGCTTTAATCTCGTTAACCAGTAAAGCAATAGTATATGGAATAATTGCTTCCATGATTACTTCCCCAATAACAAATATTGGTGTTAAAATCATTGGAAGTTTATATTCACGAACACTTTTTCCAAGTATTTTTATCATTAAAACCTCCTTCTATTAAAAAATAATAAGCTTGTATATTATACAAAAAATTCGATATATAACATAAGAAAATTAAAAGTCACAAATGTGACTATTTTCTTTTCATATTGCCAAGCACTATAAGCACTGCTCCAATAATGAATATTGCATAATACAATGTCTTTGGCAGTTTACTAACATAATTGCCATAAGCAGAAGCTGCAATTATTGCACCAATACCAACATAAGCTAAAATTCCTCTTTTCATCCTACACCCCTATCTTGCAAATCTTACACATCTTATCTTTAAACAAATTATTAAATAATGCAATAATTATTCCTACGCCAATCTAGCGCCCATGCCAATTAATTTATGTGCAACCACTAAAGAAAAGAATTATAGTGGCAGAAACAACCAGTTGTGATTTAGCATTTAGAATCAAGTCTAAAGATAAAATAACAAGTCCTAATATACAAAACAAAAATCGATAAAACTTTTTTATGTGCTAATCTCTATTTCTATATTCATGGACAAGCTTGGTAATCGTTCTTTTAACTTTCTTAGAATCTAAAGGTTTAGAAATATGCTCATTCATGCCTGCTTCCTTAGCTTTAATTTTGTCTTCTACAAACGCATTAGCAGTCATTGCAATGATTGGAAGATCATTGTCCTTTCTATCTAAACTTCTAATATATTTACAAGCATCTAGTCCATTTAAAACAGGCATCATTACATCAAGCAAAACAACATCAAAGTAACCAATATTGGATTTTTCAAATAATTCTATAGCTTCTTTGCCGTTGCTTGCCTTAATGACATTAGCACCACCTTCATTTAAGACAAAGCTTGCAATCTCCATATTTAAATCGTTATCTTCCGCAAGTAAAATATTTAATCCTTCTAAAGAATTTAAAACAGGCGCATCATCACGATTAGTTATATCAGCTTGCTTATTGATCTTAAAAGGAATCAACACATCGAATGTTGTCCCAACATCCTTTTCACTAGTAAAAGAAATACTGCCACCCATTTTTTCAACAATATTCTTAGTAATAGGCATACCAAGTCCGGTGCCATTATACTTAGATTTAATTAATTCGTTCTCTTGAGAGAATGGTTCAAAGATATGCTTTTGGTATTCATTGGACATACCGATGCCTGTATCCTTACATTTAAACTCAATGATAGCTGTTTTACCATCATATTTCACTTCTTTACAAGTAATATAAATCTTTCCATTTTCCTTATTATATTTAATCGCATTAGATAATATATTCATCATCATACGTTTAAAGTGAACGGGTGAACCAATTAATTTATGATGAGCAACTTTACATTCCTTTTGAACTATTTCTATTCCTCTATCTTCTGCTTGCCTAATTATGATGTTGTAAATTTCAAGAGATAACTTAACGATATCAAAAGGCACTTCTTCAAAAGTAATATTTCCCGATTCAAGTTTGCTCATATCAAGAACTTCATTTATTAACTCTAAAAGTAAGTCTGAAGCTTCTCTAATTTTCGCTCTACACTCTTTTTGTTTATCTAAATCATCACTATATTTCTCAGCTATTTCAAGCATTCCTCTAATGCCATTTAAAGGAGTTCTAACATCATGAGACATTCTTTGAAGAAACTCAGTCTTAGCCTTGTTAGCACTCTCCGCTTCTTGTTTTGCTTTAATTAGCTCTTTTTGATAAGCTTCTTCTTTTTGTCTTTGTTTTTCTTCTTCTAAAAGATGTTCCTCAATAATTTGATCGATATTTTGAAAAGCCGCAATAATGCCTCCTTGTTCATTAATTTTGATTAAATAAAATTGATAATTCAAAATTCGATTATTCGCAAAGCTTCTATAAGTACCGGTAAATTCATCATTATCTTTAAAGACTTTTCTTAAATTATTAACACTTAGTTCTTTTCTAATCATCTCTTGGTCATCCTTATAGACATCAGTTTCAATCCATCTATTAAGAATATTTTCATAAGGGAAGATATTGTAGGCATCCATATTCAAATAATTTAAATATTTAGTGTTATATTTTAATATTTTAGCTACACCTTTATTGATATCAGCTACATATACATTACTAAAGTTTTTTGATAGAGCTCTAAAAATTTCCAATTCATCAAAATCTGCAAAAACATCTTCATTAGTTTCTTGAATGTTTTCTTTTAAACCAGCAACTAATTTTAAAGAATCGTTATCATCAATACATTCAACAAGACATCTCACCACAACGTTATATTTACTACGATAAACAAATTCTATCTTATCTTCTTTATTATTTTTAAAAGTATTAATCAAATTATCAACATTCATTAAACCAGAAACATGTTCTCTATCATTTGGATGGACGCTATCATTAATAAAACTATTAAATAAATCTGAATAGCAAAAACTATATGTTTCATTATTTTGATCAAGCTTAACGCCTTCAAGCTTAGCCATGTTAGCTAAATTCTTTTTAGGTTCAATAAGATAAACAGTTGAACAGTTATCTAATATTTCATTTAAATTGCTAGCCATATTTACCCTCTTATTATTTATTTTTTGTTTTTTCAACCAGTACAGCTATTGTCTTAATAACTTGTTTAGAATCAAAAGGCTTAGAAATATGTTCATTCATGCCAGCTTCCTTAGCATTAATCTTATCTTCCACAAACGCATTAGCTGTCATCGCAATAATTGGAATATTATTATCTTTTCTATTTAAAGAACGGATGATTTTGGTTGCATCATGACCATTTAAAACAGGCATCATCACATCCATCAAAATCGCATCAATTTCGCCAAAAGAAGATTTAGTAAATATATCAACAGCTTCTTTGCCATCATGAGCTTCGATAACTTTGGCACCATTTTCTTCAAGCAAGAACTTGGCAATTTCCATATTCATATCATTATCTTCAGCCACAAGAATATTTAACCCTTTTATAGAATACTCTTTTGATTCATCATTGGTTGAATCATTTTTCTTTGTATCTTCATCTACTTCAAAAGGAATAGTTACATCAAAAGTGGTGCCAACACCTTTTTGACTTTCAACCGAAATATTACCACCCATGCTTTCAATGATACTCTTAACAATAGACATGCCAAGCCCAGTTCCAGCATAGCTTGTTCTAGCATTTTGATTTTCTTGTGAGAATGGTTCAAAGATATGCTTAACAAATTCCTCGCTCATGCCAATACCAGTATCTTGACAAATAAATTCAATAGTAGCTATTTTTCCATCGAAATTAGTTTCTTTACAAGCGATATAAATCTTGCCGTTATCCTTATTATATTTAATCGCGTTAGTAATTATATTTATCATAATTCGTTTAAGATGAAGCGGACTGCCTATCAAATTAAGATGCTTAACTTCGCAATCATTTTCAATAATTTCAATGTTTCTATCTTCGGCTAATTTATAAATAGAACTATACGAGCTCTTTACGATATCAACTAAATTAAAAGAAACATGTTCAAGATTAATATCGCCTGATTCAAGCTTACTTCTATCTAGCACGTCATTAACAAGTTCAAGAAGAATACTAGATGCTTCTCTAACTTTCTTACGGCACTCAGTTTGTTTATTTATATCATCAGAATAATATTCAGCGATATCAAGCATTCCCATAATGCCATTTAAAGGCGTACGAATATCATGTGACATATTAAGCAAAAAAGTGGTCTTAGCCTCATTAGCACTTTCAGCCTTCTTCTTAGTTTCTTCTAATTCGTTTAAAGCATTCTTTAATTCTTCATTTTCCCTTAAAGCAAAAATAGTTTTTTGAAGCTTATTGGCATCAAGAGCAAACAAACAAAATACCATGCCATAGACAATTGAAAGACGGCCAAGCCAAGCAATATCGTAGATTGTTGACATAATAGTAGAAGAAATGATGAAGAAAGCAATAAGAACTAGAATCGAAGAATTCATTCTTTCTTCTTTATGATTTTTAATAATGTAGTAAGCAAACAACAATATGTAACCAATAACAACATACATAAAAATTGGTCCAAGCGGTCCTCTTACAAAAACATTTTGGCTTGAAAATGAATAAACTATATCAGTAAAAAAAGGTGAAATACTACATATTGTGCAAATGATAAGCGGTATCGTCAACAAAATTTTTGCTTTTTTATTATCTTCATGTGGCCAAACAATTCTTATAAACAAATAAACCAATAATGGTCGAAGTGTATAACCCATAGCTGAAAGAATGACACGTAAGGCTGAAGGATAAGTCCAACTACTAGTCCATTCTTCTAAATTAAACGCTATAATTTCAACAACTTCACAATAAAATATTTGCATAAATTGTTTCTTACTATGCTCATCTAAAGTTTGTTCATTGTTTAAAATGCACCAGATAAAAATTAATCCAATTATTTCTGCAAAGTTATTCGTTAAAAAATTCTCTAAAGACATATACAAATATTTTACCAAAAAGAGTTATTTATAACTTAATAAAACAATGTTCTCTGTATGATTAATACTAGTAAAAGGGAACATATCAACTGGTTGAATAGTCTCCACCTTGTAACCATTTTTAGTCAAATCAAATAAGTTGTTTCTCAAAGATTCAGGTCCACAAGAAATATAAACAATCTTTTTTGGCTTTAAACGATATATAGCCCTTAAAAATTTATCACTTGCCCCACTTCTTGGTGGATCCATTATTAAAGCATCCAAGTTGTGTTTTTGCCTTGCTTCACATTCCATGAAGTGCCCTGCATCATCGCAAACAAAACTAATATTTTTTATTTCATTTAACTTAGCATTTTTAATCGCATCTTTCACGGCGCTTTGATTAACCTCGATACCAATCACTTTTTTAACACTGCTAGAAGCAATTATCCCAATAGTGCCAGTGCCACAATAGGCATCAATGATTGTTTCATTCCCCTTAAAGTTTGCTAATTTTAAAGCTGTATTATATAAAACTTCTGTTTGTCTTCTATTGATTTGATAAAAACTATTAGGGCTAATCTTAAACTTACACCCACACAGCAAATCATAGATGTGTCCTCTTCCATATAAGGTAACATTCTTATCACCAAGAATCATTGAAGTACGCTTATTATTAAAGTTTTGAACAATCGTTGTGATAGATGGATTGAACTTTAAAATATCATTAATAAATTGTTCCTTTTTCACAATATTAAAACTACCAGTAACAATAACCAACATTATCTCATTAAGATTACTAGTACGAATTAGCAAATGTCTTAGACATCCTTTATATGAATGTTCATCAAAAGCACTTATTTTATATTTATTTGCAATCCTGCATACTGAATTAATAATCTTATTGACCCTATCATCAGAAATCATGCAATCATCAATCGGCACAATCATATGTGATGAATTTACATAATTACCACAAATTAGTTTATGTTTATCATCATAACCAAAAGTAACTTGTACCTTATTACGATAGTTATATGGATCAGCCATTCCTAAAATATCATTAACTTTTCCAAAAGGTTTAAGCAATGAAGCAATGTGTTCCTGTTTCATATCAAGCTGTTTGCTATATTCAATTCCTTGCAAGGAACAACCACCACAATATTTAGAATAAACACACTTATTCATCTTGTTTCTTAACCTTTCCTAGTGTAAATATAAAACCTATCATGCCAACAAAACCAGTAACACAAGCCAAATACTCCATTGTTTTTACGCCAAATAAATCAGCAATATTGCCAGCAATAAGGCTCGCAAAGAATGAACCAAATACCATCGCCATCGTCGCTAAAGCTTGTCCTCTTGTAATTTCATGTTTTTTTAAATTAGCAGTCGCAAAATCAACCATGCCAGGATAAACTAAAGCAAAACTTAAACCTTGTAACAATTGAATTGGATATAAATAAATTACATTATTGACTAATGTTGACAATAGAGATTTCACAAAAAACATTATGGCAGCTAATTTAAGAATATTAGTAGGCCCGATTTTCTTTTTAAGAAATGGATATGCAAAGAAAATACTAATCGCTTCAATAATCGCCTTGCACGCAAGAACAGAGCCCATATCACTTGAGTTTCCGCCTATTTCTTCAACCACCAGCAACATGAAATTATCAAATATTAAATAGCCAAAATAAACAACCGCTAAGAAGAAAATTAATAAGACAAACATTTTATTGTCCTTAATAAATTCTTTATAAGATACTACTTGTTTCTTTTCAACTTTTTCTTCTTTTTTATCAAATTTCTTATAATCTAAGTTTAACATTATCAAATCAACTATCATGCATAAGGCAAAGGCAATAAAGAAATATAAAACTACATTATATGAATATTTTTCAGTTAAAATGCCAAAAACAAAACAAAATAGTGCATACGAAAAAGATCCACATGCTCTAGCTGTAGAGAAGTTAATCTTTATTCCGTGTACAATAAACTTTGTATATAAAGTATTTATTAATGGTTCTAGAGTAATATACAAAGTAACTGTAATAATAAACACAATTGTCAAAAAGATACTCTTAACTTTTAGAATAGAATTGAAAATGGTAAAGACGAAAATAATTGATGCACAAATAATACTTACATCAAAGATGTTAAGCTTCTTTGAATTATCCACAAAATTGGATAAAAACGCTTGAAGAAAGAAAGCTAAAAAACTACATATCGCAAGGCATTCACCAGCACTACTAGAACTATAGCCTCTAGCTTTAAGACTATATACACCATAACCATAGACAACACAAGTTATAGCGTGTAAGAAGAAATGCGATAACATGTATTTAAAACTTATTTTATTATTCATAATCAACCAAATCCTTTATATCATCACAAATAAGTTTAGGCTCCTTTGATTTCTTTATAACAATTGGAACAATTACAATTGAAATACTAATTAAGCCTAAAATAAATATTACAAGAAAACGATAATTATTATAACTAGAAACAATTTTATTCATAAATAAATCAATAACTTTAATAGCCAATGAACAAATGGCTACTGTTATAAGAAAATTCTTATTAATAAATTCTTTTATTGGCGTATTTGGAAACAATATCTTTAGACAAAGAAGTATTACACCAAGTAACATTAAGAAAACAAATAGCCAAGCTAAAACAAATGAAATAATTGGTGCTAAGACAAACTTAACCGCTCCTGTCACAAGTTTTATTAAAAGCGTGCCAAGAAGCCATAAAGGAACGCCAACTAAAACTCTTATTAGAAAAGGAATTTTTTCCAAGATACTTCCTTTTTTCTTTATTTCTTTAGAAGCATTAATAATAGTAATTTTGTTTTCATCATCTTCACTATCTCTAACGCCTTCTAAAATATCAGTGGGTGAAGAAAAAGCACTAGCTACCATAAAACCTAGTGATGCTACTCCGGCTGCTAAAGCAGCCATTACTTTTTTCTCCTTGTTCCCCTTTTTCACAAAAATATTTTAACCTATTTTATCTTTAATGTTTTAAGATACTGTTTCTTATCATCATCAATACGATAAGACTCAATCGCTTTTTGAATAGTCTTATTATGTGTCCATTTATCTAACCTATGTTCCTCTATGATCTTAATGGTGTCATTATAATGATTTACTAAAGCGGTAGCCAAATACCAGGCTCTTGCCATATTTACATAATATTCATTGCTTTTAACATTAACAATTAAATTAAGATAACACTTTTTAAAATCAGCATCTAAAAAATAATGCATCAAGCAAACAATGCCGTATCTAATTTCATAAGTTTGTTTGCTCTTAAGCCATCTTTTTATCTCACCGATTAACTCTTTTTTATGACTATAAAAACATTTTGGCTTAATAATATCCGTTATCGCCCAAGTATTAACATATGGAAGAAATTTATCTAATAAAACAATTACTGAATTATAATCTTCCATTTCATTTATCAAAAGTGCCTCAAGCTCATTCTCTTCTAGGTATTTATGAGGCAAATCATTTAAAAAAGTATCATTATTGTTTGAAACTATTTGCCTTACATATTTTCTTAAAGTAGGCATTCTAACGCCAATCACATTATCTATATCTAAATTAGGAGACAAAGATAATGAGAATGTCTTATATTTTAAATCTTGAAATTTAAATAAATCATTCAAGATATCAGTCATTTAAAATATACTCCATATAGTATTCTTTAGGCTTTAAACCCATCTTTTTGTAGAAGGCAATCGCATTATCGTTACCTTCCCAAACATTTAATGTAACCTCATAACAACCGATTTTTTTAGCCTCTGTTTTAACATGTTCAAATAAAGCTCTGCCTACGCCACTACTTCTAACGTTTGAATCCACGCACAAATCATCAATAAACATTTCCTTATGATAGACCATATTATTTGAAAAAGGTGGTTCTTTAATCATACAAAAGGCATATCCAACTACCCCATTATCATCTGCCACATAGATTGGGTTTTTATCATCATCAATTCTCTTATAAAGATCTTCTACAAGATATTTAGTAGTACCGGAAACAAAAATATCAGGTCTAATTTTGGCATGAATCTCCAAGACTTCATTTAATAATTCAATAACCTTTTGGCAATCTTCTTTTTTAATTCTTCTAATTTCCATATTTAACCTCTTAATAATTCCAATAATTCTTCTTTAGATAAAGAAGTAAGTGAAGCATTTGTGCCAGATAAAATCTCATCAGCTAAGTTCTTTTTTGCCTCTTGTAGCTTTAAAATCTTTTCCTCAATTGTGTTTTTACAAATCAGCTTATAAACTGTGACATTCTTCTTTTGTCCAATACGATGACTTCGATCCGAAGCTTGTGAAATAACTGCTTCATTCCACCATGGATCATAGTGAATAACAATATCAGCTCCCGTTAGATTTAAGCCCGTTCCTCCAGCCTTTAACGAAATAAGAAAAACCGGAGTATCATCGTTATTGAATTTGTCACATAAATCAACTCTGTCTTGTTTAGAAGTAGAGCCAGTAATCAAATAATAATTAATATTTTCTTTATTCAGCTCTTCAATAAGTAAATCTAGCATTGAAGTAAATTGTGAAAACAGTAACATCTTGTGTCCACCATCAATGCACTCTTTAATAAGCTCTAAGCATGTTTCTTTTTTAGCACTACCGCCATGATAATCATCAAATAACAAAGATGGATCACAGCATATTTGCCTTGTCTTCATTAATTCAGCCAAAATGGCAATCTTGCCCCTTGAAAAATCCCTTTCACTTTGTCCATCAACCAGATTAGATATCTTCATAATTTGTGCATCATAAATAGCTTTTTGTTCCTTATTAAAATTAGCATAATAAACTCTTTCAGTCTTCTCTGGTAAATCCTTTAAAACATCAGCTTTTCTTCTTCTTAAGACAAAAGGACTAATTAAAGCTTTTAATCTATTTGAAGTATCTTCATCTTTTTCAGAAACAATCATCATTTCAAAGTGCTTTCTAAAATAATCATAGCTATATAAATAAGAAGGCATTAGATAATCAAAGATGCTCCAAAGCTCTGACAATCTATTTTCGATCGGTGTACCGGTTAAAGCAAATCTATGATTTGAGTTGATAGCTTTAACCGTCTTACTAGCACCGGTGTTTTGATTCTTGATATATTGAGCTTCATCAATTACTTCTAAATCAAAGTTTAAAGATTCATAAGAATCTAAATCTCTTTTTAATAAATCATACGAAGTAACCAAAACATCATATTCATTTTTGTGCACAAGCATACTACTTCTCTCTTTTTTATTGCCTGCAAGTAGTCCAACCTTAATAGATGGTGCAAATTTTTCAAATTCACAATACCAGTTATAGACAAGTGATGCTGGAGTAACAATCAAAGTTGAAATATTTTGTTTATTTTCTTTTCTAAATAATAAGAAAGAAATTACTTGTAAAGTTTTGCCAAGTCCCATTTCATCAGCCAAAATGCCGCCAAAGCCACTATCATATAAGACATTTAGCCATTTAAAACCATACTCTTGATAAGGACGCAAAATGTCCTTTAAAGATGTTGGAACCATATAGTCTTCTGCATTTGTCTTTCCAAATCTATCGATAAATTCTCTGAAATTATTATCTCTTTGAATGTCTAAATGACTGTTATTATCTAAACTTAAAGCTCTAAATTTAGGCAACTTAATGTCATCTTTTAAGAAAGCTTCATCAGAAATATTCATTTCTTCTTTTAAAGAATAAAGCTCTTTTAAATTCTCATCATCCAAATCAACAAATTCGCCATTCTTTAGTCGATGATACTTCTTTCTTTGCTTGTAACTACTTAAAATAGACAACAATTCATCTTGACTTAAATCGCTCAAAAAAGATAAATTCAATAAGTCGCTACTTAAGCTAACGCCTACTTTGATTGAAACTTTCTTTTTTACTTTCAAACTATCAAAACGATCAGTAGAATATACTTCGCCATATTCAAGAAGTCTACTTATTCCTTCATTTAAAAAGTTATATAAAGAATTGTCATCTTCGATATATAATTCATCATTTTTTAAATCAACGCCAGTAAAATATTGTTTCAAGACATTTAAAACATCGTTTTCTAAAACATCTCTTTTGTTTTTGTCGTTATCATCAAGTAAAGAATAAGAAGTATTCTTATAGTTTACTTTTGTCTTTACAAAAGCCAGCCCATCTAAAGTATCTAAAAAGAAACTAAATACAGGAGATGGTGTAACATATTCTTCTATTACTTCACTATCAACAAGTTTTACATTATTGTTTCTTAATAGTTTAGGCAAATAATTATTATAAAAAATAGATAAGTTGTCTCTACCGATCTTAATATCGCTTTTATCCTTATTATTTAAAGAATAAATCGAATTAACAATCGAATCCTCGTTAGCTAATCTATAAAAGCCATCTTCTAAAACTAAATATTGGAATTTATCGCCAGCACAAGTATCATAGGTATCATATGAAAGTTTAATGCCATTAAAAACACCTCTATCATCAATATCTGGAAGAATCTTCAAGTTAATATCAACATCTTTTATATTTGGAATGATAGTTGATTTACGTTTATCGTAATTGTCATAATAAACATAATTAATTTCTTTTTTATAAACTAAGTCAAAAAAATCATCTAATAAAGAACCAGATAATCTAATTTCATTTTTAAAATATGTCGCATAATCGCTTTCTTCTATAATAGCGTTTCTTTGACCAATAATCTTAAGCATGAAGTTATATAAAAGAAGAGATTCATCATCAAACAAATTAGACTTAAAATCAATGCTAGCTTTGTTGGTAAGACTTAACACTTCATGGTTCTTATAAGCGTTTATTAAATCGTTATTATTTTTAACAACATACATCTTATCAATGCCAACTTTAAAAGTTAAATAAAGTTTGCGGTAATGATAAGTCAAAATGGGCATTAATTTAACGTTATTATTAGCTATAGAAGAAGCACTATTTCTTTTGTCACTAGCTAAAATATCTAAAAACTTTTTTCCAAGAGAATTAGTGCCATCCCCTAGGTTATGGCTTTCAAGATATTCATCTAGCATAATCAAATCAATCGTTTTGTAAACACAAACATAATTATTTTCATATCTTCTATTGAAACATTCGTCACAATAACAAGACATTTTTAAAACTTCATTATTATCAAATTCAATTGAAACAAAGTTTCCATTTCCTCTAAGATAAGCATCATAAACACCATCTTTTGTTGTTTTATAGACATGAAAATCAAAGTAGTAATCATCAATAAGTCTTTTAGCTTTAGAATAAAGACTATCACTAATCTCAAGATTACTTGTAATTTTGCTTAAATCATAAAAACGATACTTATTGTCATTCTTAGTGAAAGGATAAATTCTCTTAAAAGAATTATCTTCTTTATGAGAAAACCTTTTTTCAATTTCAAAAAGAGTAGCTGCCAAGTGCTTGCAATTATTACCTTGTTTGTAATATGGACACGTGCACTTTAGCGCAAGAACCTCGCCACCATTATCCGCAATTATAGTTGTTTTATAAGTCTCGTTACCCGAACCTTCAACTATCGCACTATAGATACTATGGTCTTTTTTTAAGTCAAAGACACGCTCATCGTAAAAATAATGTCTGCCTAAATCAATATCTCTTTTTTTAAAAAGTTTACGCCATTCCATTCTTAAATAATACCATTTATTTGATATACTAAAAATAATTTAAGAGGATTTTTATGTATACTATTGGGCAAATTTCTAAAATGTTTAATATACCTGTATCAACGCTTAGATACTATGATAATCAGGGATTATTTATTCATATTCAAAGAGAATCTGGCATTAGACAATTTTCTGATACAGATATAGAAACTTTAAGAGTAATCGA
Source organism: Paratractidigestivibacter sp. (assembly GCA_963607765.1). Classification (GTDB taxonomy): domain Bacteria; phylum Bacillota_I; class Bacilli_A; order Erysipelotrichales; family Erysipelotrichaceae; genus Colivicinus. The sequence continues at coordinate 15,909 of CAVDDT010000006.1, forward strand.
ATGTCTTAAAAAAGCAGGATTGGAAATAAAAGATATCAAAAAATTCATGCAATGGTGTAAACAAGGACCTTCTACTTATAATCAAAGAAAAGAGTTGTTAGAAGAAGAAAGAAAACACGTTTTGAAAGAAATTGAGCACATGAATGAAACGCTAGATATGCTTAATTTTAAATGCTGGTATTATAATCAAGCTATAAAGGATGGAAATGAAGATAAAATCAAAGGCATGATTCCAGACAAACTTCCAAAAGAAATAAAAAAGGCATACTTAAATGCACATAAAAATAGGGATTAGCCCTATTTTTTAAGTGAAGCAAGTACGTCTTTAATATTCTTTATATCAATCGGTTTACCAATATGGCCATTCATGCCAGCATTTAGGCAAGCTTTCTTATCTTCAGCAAAAGCATTTGCGGTCATCGCAATAATAGGAACCGATTTGGCATCATCTCTATTTAATTTGCGAATTGCCTTGGTTGAAGCAATGCCATCCATAACTGGCATCATCATATCCATGAAAATATAATCAAAATGATTAATATCAGATTTTTCAAATACTTCAAGAGCCTCTTTACCATCTCTTGCACATTCTATGATCATGCCCTCTTCTTCTAAAATTACTTTTGCAATTTCCATGTTAAGCTCATTATCTTCAACAAGCAAAGCCTTTTTATTAGCTAAATCTAAATCCGTTTTAGTTTGAACGTCATCCTTCTTAATAGGATTATGATCTATTTTAAAAGGAATGATTAAAGTGATAGTGGTTCCTACTCCTTCAACACTTTGAAGATTAATTGTACCGCCCATTAATTCAACAACTTCTTTAACAATTGAAAGTCCAAGACCAGTTCCTGAAAAAGAAGTAGTAGTTTCTTTTCCTTCTCTTGAGAAAGGCTCAAAAGCATGTTTCTGGAATTCTTTAGACATACCAAGTCCTGTATCTTTGCATACAAATTCATAAGTGGCAGTATCTTCATCATAGTCTATTTCATTACAAGACAGTCTAATTAAACCACCTTTTTGATTGTATTTAATCGAATTAGAACCAATATTCATAAGTGCTCTATTTAATAAAGTTGAACTGCCGATAATATTTTTATGAATTATATGGCTAGTGCTAGATCCACCTTCAAACTTAATGCCATATTCATTAGCATTTGACTCAACTATCGGAAGAATTCTGTTAAGCATTTCCACCAAATCAAATGGTTTATCATCAAGCTCTAGTGAACCAGATTCGAGTTTACTAATATCTAAGACATTATTAACAATATCTAAAAGGTAATCAATTGAATGATGAATTTTCTCATAGCATTCATCAACTTTTTCTTGATTTCCCTTATTAGTTTCAGCGATATGCAACATACCAACTATGCCATTTAAAGGAGTTCTAATATCATGAGACATTCTTCTTAAGAAATTAGTCTTAGATACATTAGCTTTTTTGGCTTCAATAGCTGAAGCCTTTAGCTTTTCTTGCAATTCAAGTTCACGCTTCTTTTCATCAGTGAAATCTCTCGCACAATAAATAACATCGCTTACAGCACCGACTTCATTTCTCTTTTTAACAATAATACGAGCTTGAAACCATCTACCATTTCGACTTTTGTATTCTTTCATGATGGTGTTAACATTTTTTAAACGATATGCAAGTGTATCAAACTTTAGAAATTCTCTTATTTCTTCTTTATATTCATCAGAAACAAAAACATCCAAAAGATCATCTAAAACATCATCAAAATCAGTTTTATCATGGGCGATATTTTCTATTGGACTTGGGCTTTCTATTATTTCAAAGCTATGGTCATTTAAATTAGCGGTAATGATTGTTGTATAAATTGTCGCTAAAGTATTGATAATTTCGGTATGTTTTCGCTCTCTAGCAAGTACTCTTTCAAGTCTTTGATAACTATCTAAAAGAGTTTGTTCATTCTGTTTTTTAACTTTACGGTACTTGTTGGTAAAAATAGTAGCTACACTAATTAGAAAAATCAAAATCAAAATAGCAATAGCAGCAGATCTAATAAGAGACTTCTGATGTTCAGCAATAAAAGAATAAGTTGATTCCATATCTGTCTCGATGCATAAAGCACCAAGAACATTATTGCTGTTAGGCTCATATATTGGATAACATGCAGTAAAAATATGTCCCCAATCAGTATCTACAATGTCGTTTGAATATACCGTTTCACCATTCAAAGCTCTAGTGATATAAGGAATCATTTCTTCTTCAATCAAATCACCGGGATTTCTAAAATCTGTAGTATTTTGGCTTAGACCATCAACTAAATAAATAAGATTGCCATCGCTATCTTTTTTAGCAGTATAGAAATATCTTGTAGAGTTCATTGAGCGAACTTCATTTAAATGGGCTTGAAGATTTTGGTAAATATCGCTGTCTTTATCCTCACTTGAATTTATTTCAGTAAAATCTTCAGTAGTAATAAAGCCAACAACACCCTCGTACATAGTATCAGTACGCGAAGTACTTTCTTTAATTGCATTATTTAATACACTATCGCTTAATGTTTTAGAAATTGATGCAGTGTATGAACAAACTAAAAAGATAGCTATTAAAATAACTAAGATAACGCTTGATTTATTAGCTAAACTAAAATGAAATTTCTTTTTCTTTCCCATAAATGCCCGAATATGTCTCTATTATAAACATTTTTATTAAATCTTTGATACAAACTATACAAAAAAATTCCTACAAATTGTAGGAATTTTTACTATTTAGTTGCGAATAAAACTTCTCTAAAGAATCTTTCGGTAAACTCTTGACCTTTTTTCTTTTTAAAGACATTGGTACTAGGACCACCATGGCCAAGAAGGCCTTCAGTATATTCTCTAGCTTTAGCTATCTTCAAAGATTCATCACACGCCTTAGCATCTTTACTTAATTCAAGATATTTTGCCAAATATTCTAATGAAATTTGTTCAAAATAGTCTTTAACTTTCTTGTTTTTTTTCTTAAAAGAAACTTTATCCAAATACAAGGAATCATACCATTGAGACTCGTATGGTTCATCGCTTACCTTGTTAAAACCTTTAACTAAATTAATCATCTTATCATTGATAGTATCTCTAAATGTTTTATCAAGTAGTGTATCATATTGTTCAACAAGCAAAGTGTCATTGCCCATTGCGTTAATATAATCATATGAAAATAATGTCATATCTCTCTTGAACGGATTAATCACTATAGTATCCATTTTCATAAGGCCAAACATTCCAGAACATTTCATAAGCGATACATTTCCAAAATCTTTAGCATCATATTTTTCAACATTAAATTTCATAACGCCAACTTTGATATTCGCAAACTCACCAATATCTTGTTTTGTTAAAGGATAGTAATTATTTACTAAATCTAAATATTTATTTTCCATTTTTCTTCTTAGCTTCTTCCTCAATCTTCTCCTTACTAGTCATATGATATAAAGGAATAAGAGGAATAATCAATGGCGTGTGATCAGCATAATCATTATATTCTTTCTTATCGCCATAATGCTTGATGTGTCTTGTTTCAACTCTTTTGGCACCAGACATCATAACAATAACAATCAATACATATCCCAAAATAACAAGGATCCATTGTTTGCCACTTACAGCACCAATTCCCGATAAAATAGAGCCTGTCCAAAATAAAATTTCACCAAAGTAATTAGGACATCTGCACATCTTATATAGCCCTTGCATAGCAGGCATATCAGGATTAATCTTTTTAGCCTCACCTTTTTGTTTATCAGCTAAAGCTTCAATAACAATTCCAATAGCACTAACAATAATGCCAACAACTAGCCATATATTATTACTAGCACCATTTAATAATCTATAAATAGCACCAGAAGATTGACATGTATACATAGCTCCCATCATTAGCCACATAATAATAGCTACAAAGAATGGAACCTTAGCATCGCCACCAACTTCAGCCATCTTTTTACGATAGCTTTCGTTCTTAAGTTCTCTTACTAAAAGGAAGCCACCAAGTCTAATACCATATACCATAAATAAGATACATTGAATCAAGAATAAAAGATTAAATCCCTTTGTAAGAGAGACTATAAGCATAGTTAGGCCTATGCCTGCACTAGCTAAGCCATAGCCTACAGACATAAACCAAACAAATCTTTTAAAGCCAATTGAACAGCACACAAGTGCTACAACAAAAAATATCCAATATAATTCAGGAAACATTTTCATATAATCACCTAGAATTTTAATCCCTTAGCATAAATATCTTTAATATATTCTTTAAAACTAAGTTTGCCGGTTTGAACACTAGCAACCATATCTTCAGTCATTGTCCACTTGCCAAATTTAATAACACCTTTCTTCCATTTAGGAGAGAAGAATATAATCATATCAAATAAGAAAGGTGGAGCATATTTAATTACAGGTTCTTTTCCTGCTGCTTCAAAAAACATATTAGCTATTTCTGTATAAGTATAAGTTTCTCTACCACCTACATCATATTCCTTATTGTCATCACACATATGTTCAACAATATAGTCAGCAAAATCAGTAGTATCAATTACATTACACTTAATCTCTGTCTTAGTTTTTAACAATGTAACTTCGCCCTTTTCAACCTTAGGTTGGAAGATATGAGCAGTATCATAGAAATATCCTGTAGGTCTAAAGATTGTGTAAGTAAGGCCAGACTTTCTTAATTCTTCTTCAAACATTGCCTTAGCATCAAGCATTGGAATATGTCTTCCCTTGTCTGCCTTTAATACTGAAACGTAAGCAAAATGCTTAACACCTGCTCTTTTAGCTTCATTTAATAAATTCAAGTTAGCTTGATAGTCAATATCGTAGGCAGTAACTGTTTCGCTTGCCTTTGTTAGGCCAACAGTAGTAATAACAGCCTCAATTCCATCACAAACACCATTAAGTTTTTCAGTGTTAGTCATATCGATTTTCAAAGGAGTAACACCCTTTAAATCAGTTTCTTTAGTTACCATATCAGCAGCAATAACTTCATGTCCCGCATTTACTAAAGATTTAAGAACATCACTTCCTAGATGTCCAAACGCACCAGCTAATAATACTTTCATTTTAATTTAATTACCTTTCTATTTTAAATTCATTTAATCCATTCTTATCCAAAGTTTTAACACCAATATATAACGCCAATTGGCCAATAATATTTACACCCTCTGCTGCCCAATTCATATAATCAGCAGTAAAGTCTTTGCTAGATAAATAGCCCATCATCATAGAGAATATTGTACAAATCACAAAACAAATAACCAGTTTCTTCTTTTGCATCTTGCTTGCAATAATTCCTAAAGAAATATTCATACCTAGAAGCCCCAGAACCATCAAAGAAACAAAAATCATCGTTCCTGAAAAAGCGACAGGTGCAACCGCTAAAGCTTTTTCTTTTTGTTTTAAGAACACCATGCAATATAAGGCAAATCCGGTCATCAAAAAGCCTATTGCTTGAAGCGGAAAGAAGATTGCATTAAGCCTTTCAAAATCACATATATTGCCTGCATATAAAAGTTTATATAAAGCTTTTAATATTCCGGCCATAAAGACATCTATTGTGCCCGCACAAAATAATGCATAGCAACCTTTAGACATCTTATTATATAGATCCCTTTGTAGAATGAATATTGATAAGCCAAACAAAATAACTGGTATAAAATCCACCAGAGCCATTGGAATCGAAAACATATAGTTACCTACTTCTTGGCTTTTTCTTTTGCACGCTTATCATTGATGATAGCCATTTCTTTTTCGGTAATAAGTGTACAATTATTTTCTCTTGCCCAAGCAACACATCCCTTAAGTACTGTAGGAAGGAATACTCTTGGAACGTTTTGAATCATCTTTAAGGCATCATCAGTAAACTTAACCTTATCATCAGCTCTATCAGCAGCATATCTTACAGAATCTAGAGTTTGAGGTCTAATAGCTAATAGTTCAGGCCTCATTAAACTTCTTCTGCAATACCAGAAATTCTTTGAATCTCTATAACCAAAATCAATTGGAACGTGAGGGAAATCAAATCTACCAACACCATTAATAATCGCATCAGCATATTTCTTCTTCATTAAAATCTTATCCACCTTTAAGATAAAATGTGCGCCAAACTTAGAAGTAATACCATTGAAATCATGATAAGGACCCTCATAACCAGATAATTGTCCTGGCTTATCATCTTGAGCATTATCTAATGTGTCAACCCATGTACATTCAATAGCTTGGAAACAATCAGAAACAATCATTGGTCTTTTATCATCAGGATTGTTTTCTTCAATTAAACTCTTTTCAAGTTTAAAGTTACACTTAGGCATCTTCTCTTCTGGTTTATCACCAGGCCAAGATAACTTAACACATTCCTTGAATGATTTTGGATCATCGTTAACAAAGTTAATAGCACATTTCTTAGTACGCAAGATGTTTTGGGCAGTGTTAGATGAATTACGACATTCAAGCAGCATTGCATAATAATCTTTGCCAGCAATATAGTATGGTTGTACCAAAGAATATGGACCAAGAGTTGTACTTCCATCTTCACATAGTGTACTAATTACAACTGTTGGCATTGGGAAAAATAATGATGTTTGATAAAAATTATCAACAACTCGCAAATCTTCAAAACTACTCATAATGTCCTCCTTAGTTTAAAAGCTTTTCAACAAACGGTTTAATTGTTTCAAAAGATGCATCATCTCTTATACCAGCAGATAGAATTATTTCACTTAAGAAAATACTTAAATTGTTAAAGTTTAAAATATTAAACTTTATAAATAATTTTTCAATTAAATCACTTAATTGTTTAATTAAAATTTGGTGTCTTTGATTAATTAAAACATAAGAACCACCATAATCTTTCCATGCCTTTTCATAGATTGATGTATATCTTTTAAGCATCATAAAAATAGACTCGATACCACTTGTAACATCATTAACATTTTCAAGAATTGGAATCAGTTTACTTATTAGGCTACTCCAGTCTCCCCACATAATCTTAGCTACAAGGACATCTTTAGAAGAAAAGTAATTATAAATTGTTCCAGTCGCAATATTGCATTTAGAAGCTACTAAACGAAGAGTCATCTTTTCATAGCCTTCTTCAAGAAGTATTTTCTTTCCTACTTCCAATATTGTTCCCTCAACATTTTCAATAATCTTTGCCATCTTAAATCCTTTTTATGAACACGTTCATATAACTATATGATAATCTTTTCACATAAAATGTCAAACATTTCACAACTTAAATCAAAAAAAGATAATCATTCCTGATTATCTTTGAGAAATATAAACAAAAATAAATACATATAAATATTCCCTATTGGTGCTAGCAAACAACAAAATCTCGCTTTTATTAATATGCTTATAAGTTGTAACATTAGCCAACTTCCACACCACAGAGAGCACACATTTCTTCAAATTATTTTTAAAAGTTAATATTTGAATAATTGACATGCATAAGGCAAGGAATAACAATGTCTTTATTGTAAGCATCTTTTTCAACTATATAATTTCCAAGTGAAGTTACATAAACTAGTGAAGAAGTAGTTAAATAGCCAAATACTCCTGTTCTATATTTGTGAACGTATTTATCGTCATATAAAACTATTTATCGATATACCCCAAATAAGATAATTATGCAAACAAATTAAGAATTAATAAAGCTATTATAGCTAAAGCATATAAGTTTCTATATACATTATCACTAACGCGGTTGAAAATAGCAATTTTCATAAGCTTAATAATACACGGATAATCGGTCTCTTCATCTATTCCTATGGAATTGTAATTCATCGGCTTATTTTACATCATACCTAAGCCAAACAGCCCCCGAATCAAATGATTTAACATTTTTAAGTTTTAAAGAAACAATATTGTCTTGTTTTAGTCCATCAAAGACACTTGGCTGGCCAATTCTTCCATCAATACCCGCACCAATTAAAATACTAATTTCGTCTAATAAACCATTCTTGAGAAAAGCGCCATTAATCTTTCCTCCACCAACAACGCACATTCTTTCTACTTTAAATTCGTTATAAAGGATTTCACAAGCTTTCTTTAAATCAACATTTTCCTTTCCAGTGACAATCCAAGAAATGTGCTTGCTACTTAAATAATCTAAATATTCATTAGATACTTTTTGGCTGCATACTATTAAAAGTGGTCTTTCATATTCACTACTATCATTCCACAATAAAGTTCCTTTTGTATCAATTATTACTTCATAAGCTTCGCTATCTATAGCTTTGTTAAAACCCTCTTTTCCATATTGAGCCAAAGAATCATTAAACTTTCCTTGAAGTGCCATTTCTATTTCGGCAGTATATCTTCCAGAAACTCTAGTAGGTGCATCCAATGATTCTAAAAGAGGATAATATTCTTCTCCTGGCAAATGTTCAGTCATAGCACAATCAATTCTTCCATCAATAGAAGTCATCATGTGGCAAATAATATATGGTCTCATTTCCTACCTCCATTTTTACTTTAAAACCTAAAGCAAGCTTTAAGTCAATTGCGAAATTAATTATAGTAAAATAAAAATATGAAAAGAAATAAAGGATTCACATTAGCTGAATTACTAATAGTAGTTGCGATTATTGCAATATTGGTTGCGATATCTATCCCTATTTTTTCTAGTCAATTAGAAAAAAGTAGAAGAGCTGTTGATATGGCCAATGCTAGAAATATTATTGCGGTACTTAAAAACGGCGTTAATAATGGTGACATCAAATTTAGTGAAGATACTAATGATGAATATCCCAATTGCATATCAATTACCGTTACAAAAGATAATATGAAAATTTTTGCGAGTACTTCTATTACTATTGAAGGCAATATCTGCAACAATACCGATGATGGCTGTGTAACTTTAATTAATTATTTAAATGAAAATAGTATTTCCAATTATAAATTAAGTGCTAAAAGCCCCGGAACTGATGGTTGGGCATTCTATACCGTTTATATGTATTCTGATGGTTCTACTAGAATTGGCTCGGGACTTAACGACGATTCGGGTGATATTAGAAAAGATCGTTTTGAGTATCATGGTGAATATTGGAAAAATCCAAACCATATTTCTAATATCGAAAAAGCGATGAATCTTAAATAGAATACCTAAATAATGGATCAGTTTTCATCAAATCGAAGCAAAGATAAACACAATTAACTAAAGAATTTCTATATTCATCTAGTTTTCTTTTTGCTAAAGCATCGACATTATTATTTCCATTAATAATAATTGAAAGCTCATTAATTAATTTGTTATAACTTGAGTAATGCATCCTAATATAGTCCATGCATCTATTCAAATTAAAATTAAAACTATTTAAATCCTTAAAAGTATCATGCATCTTCCAATTAAATTCGGGAAGATTATATAAGTAATTATCGAAATATTGTTTAGCATTCATACCTTAATTTTACAATGTTTCTTGCTTTTTTCTATCATAGAAATGAAATCACAAATGTAATAATAAAAACGCCAACACTAGTAAGATAATTCATTAAAAAGCGAAAGTTTTCATCATTATTAGAAAATTAATCAATCATTGCCACTTTCAATCCTAAGATAAACATAA
>CAVDDT010000007.1:0-57411 GCA_963607765.1 Paratractidigestivibacter sp.
TGTGTGCTTTCCAAAGTCATCACGGTAATCTTTTAAGATTCTATCTTGAATTTCTTCAACTTCATCGTAATTTTTATTGTCGATGAAGCTTTGCACAACTTCCGGCATCCCACCAACGATATAGTAATTTTTAATGTGCTTTTCAAATATGAATTTATAAGCATCAGATATTTTCGATTCTAAAGATAATTTTTTAAATCCATCAACCACTTCTTCGCTTTCCACGGCACAAACAAATTCTTCAAAAGACATCGGATACATTTCAAGTCTATCTACTTTGCCTACTGGGAATGATATTCCATCAGATTTTAAAGCAACGCCCAACAAAGACCCTGCAGATATAATGTGATAATCATTGTTGTCTTCATTAAAATATTTAAGACTAGAAATAGCTCTAGGACATGCTTGAATTTCATCAAAAATTATTAAAGTTGAGTTTTTATTTATTTTTCTCTTAAAAAACAAAGTTTCTAGTTCACTTATAATCCTGTTGGTGTCAAAATCGTTTTCAAATACGCTATTTAATCTAGAATTTGAATCAAAATTAAAATACGCTACATCATCGTAATATAAATTACCAAATTCCTTAAGAATATATGTTTTGCCACATTGCCTAACGCCAGTAATAAGTAGTGGCTTTCTATTTTTCTTATTTTTTCAAGCAACTAATTTATCTGTTATATTTCTTTTTATACTATAATTTCACATTATTCGGTCGAAAAACGCAAATTATTTAATATTTTCAATTTTGTAAATAATATAAGAAACCAAGAAAATAACTAATAAATAAAGGATATTAGCTGAAACTCTGCCAATTATTAATTCAAGATCTTTAATTATTGGCTGATAGCTAGGATTTAAACAATTAATATAGAACATGTTGATTTCACCAACGCTATTTAAACTAATATTAATTACCGTGGCAATAATGCTCATCACTATAAACAAGAAAGTGGCATTCTTAAAGCTATCGCATTCAAGCTTGTTATGAATGATGATACTAGCCATCAGGATTATTAGATAATGCCAAAGGTAAGAATGAATGCACAATACTAAACCATGAGAAATCATATCCATAGGATATGCTAGGGCAATAAAGCCACTGAGTAATGAATATGATTTTATAAAAGCTAGATAGGCTTTATTGATTGATGTGTTCTTGAATAAGAATAAATACATAGGCATTGAACACAATTGAAATGGTATATACCAGACAGACCACATGTTATTTACAAGTAAATATGCTTGTTTAAATATCTCGAGGAAAAATAAGACAAATGATATTTTATATATCATCTCACCTTTAATATATTTGCCTAGGCAATATATGGGCATTGTTACAAATAACAAAATTAGATATGTAAGACTAGGGACTTTAAACATCAAAGTAATTTTATTACATAATATGAAGTAAAATAATTAATATGTTAAATGAATTTTCTAGAAGTGAATTATTGTTAGGTAAAGAAGCTATTGAAACTTTAAATAAAAAAAGAGTGGCTATTTTTGGCGTAGGTGGTGTTGGCGGCTATGTTGTTGAAGCGCTTGCCAGAAGTGGCGTTGGCCATCTTGACTTAATTGATAATGATACCGTTAGTCTAACTAATATTAATAGGCAAATTATTGCTTTGCATTCTACTATTGGCAAAGATAAAGTTGAAGTGGCAAAGAAAAGAGTTTTAGATATTAATCCTAATTGTGATGTTAAAGTATATAAAACATTTTACTTGCCAGAAACAGCTTCTTTGTTTGATTTTGGTAAGTATGATTATGTAGTTGATGCGATTGATACGGTGGCTGGTAAATTGATGCTTATAGAGGAAGCCAAGAGAAATAATGTTCCTATTATTTGTTCCCTTGGTGCTGGCAACCACTTAGATCCTTTTTCTTTTAAAGTGAGCGATATTTCTAAAACAAGCGTATGTCCGCTTGCTAAAGTAATGCGCCATGAGCTAAAGAAAAGAAATATCAAGGATGTAAAGGTGGTTTATTCTAGCGAAAATCCAATTAAGCCATATGAATATGAAGAGATTCAAAAAGACAGCAGTAAAAGAGCTACTCCAGGCAGCGTTTCTTTTATTCCTTCGATTGTAGGATTAATTATTGGCAGTGAAGTAATTAAGGATTTAATCAAAAAGAACTATAATAAGAGTGTTGTTCTTTGAAAAACCTAACTCAACTAGCGCCATGAACCCTTTAGTGGGTTAACGAGGAGAAGGTTTATCGAAATATTCGGCGGGTACCTTCCGTAGTGTCTACTGCGAACAAATCATGAAATATAGAAGCAATTCTAAAACAGAAGTGGTTTGATAGATAAATATAATAATAGAAAGTTGAGAATATTATGTGTGGAATTATTGGTTATGTGGGTTTTGATAATGCCTATGATAAGCTAATAGACTGCCTAAAACTTCTTGAATACAGGGGCTATGATAGTGTTGGAATAGCTCTTTTTAATAATGGGAAAATTGAGGTAAATAAGTTAGCTGGCAGAACTAGTGATTTAGAAAATAAATTAAGAGTTTTAAAACTAAAAGGAAGATGTGGAATAGGCCACACTAGGTGGGCAACACATGGTGTGGTTAATGATATTAATGCACATCCTTTTAAGGTTAAAAGAGTGTGTTTAGTTCATAATGGCATTATTGAAAACTATAAAGAATTAATTAACGAATATCATTTAAATGATTTAAGTTCACAAACTGATAGCGAGGTAATAGCTAGTTTATTAAATAAGTTTTATGATGGCAATCCATTAAGAACAATTATCAAAGTAAGAAAACTATTAAAAGGAACATATGCGTTACTTATGATGTTTGATGACCATTTAGATACCATTTATGCGATAAGGCATATTAGTCCTTTAGTATATAGCGGTGAAAAAGGAAATACTTTAATTGCTAGTGAAACTCTTCCATTAAATAAAGAATACAATGAATATTTTATTTTGGAAGAGAATCAAATTCTTGAAGTAAATAATGGTGTTAATGTTTATGATGAAAATCTAAATATTGTAGATCGCAAAAGTCATAAACTTACTGAAAATATTGATTTGGACTTAAGCGATTACGATAGTTACTTAGATAAAGAGATTCATGAACAGCCCTTGGTATTGCAAGGATGCATAAATCATTATGTGAGAGATGGCTTACCCGATTTTAATTTTGGTTTAGAAGGCATCAATAAGATTGAAATGATTGCTTGTGGAACCAGTTATCATGCTTGTCTGTTTGCAAAAGAAGTAATTGAAAGATATGCAAAAATAGAATGCAATGTGACTGTTGCTAGTGAATTTAATTATCATGAGCATTTTATTGATGATAAGACATTGGTTATAGCTTTGTCTCAATCTGGTGAAACGATTGATACTATTGAAGCCTGTAAGTGTGCAAAGAAGTACGGATGTAAATTATTGTCACTTGTGAATGTTGAAAACAGTGAACTAGTTCATATTTCTGATTATCACTTATTATCTTATGCAGGTAGAGAGTTGTCTGTTGCCTCAACTAAAGCGTATACATCACAATTATTAATATTAAAGTTGTTTGCCTTATATTTGGCTTTGATTAAAAAGACCACAAGTGAAGAGGCGGTAAGAAACAAGATTATAGAGCTTAAAAATGTTCCTAATACAATAAGTAAAATATTAAATAATGAAGATAAAATTAAAGATCTTGCGGGCAGCATTAGAGATAAGAAAATATTTTTGCTTGCAAGAGGGAACGATTATATAAGTTTGCTTGAGAGTGCTTTAAAAATTAAAGAATTAGCGTATTTAAATGTGAATACTTATATGGCTGGTGAAATTAAGCATGGCCCTATTGCTCTTATCGATGAAAATAGCGTTGTGATTGGATTAAGCTTAAATAAAGAATTAAATGTTAAGTTAATTAATAATTTAAGAGAATGTGAATCAAGGAAAGCAAGAGTAGTGCTACTTACAAGTGATAAATTAGATACTAAGCAAATTAAAGATACGTATATATTTCCAAAAGATAATGATGAAAACTTAGAATTGTGTTGTATTGTATTTTTTCAATTGCTTGCAAAAAATTTAGCTTTAATTTTAGGAAGAGATGTTGATAAACCTAGGAATTTAGCTAAGGTTGTTACTGTAGAATGATTAAGTTGAGTTAGGTAAAGAATAACATCATATTTAAATATGACATATTTGGGATTGTCATATTTAAATATGATATACTTTTGATGAGGTGATTTTATGAAGGGATTTTACTTTAGAGAAAAGGAATTGGAGCTAATAAACAATTTTTTTAATAGCGATAATAAAAAGAGTTTAGCCATTTATGGAAGACGTAGAACTGGCAAAACAGAGCTTATATTAAAGGCGATTGAAGAATATAAAGCCGAGGCACATTACTTTCAAATTAGTAGTTTGGATTATGAGGTCAGTTTATTAGATTTTAAAAAAATACTTAAAAAAGGGGAAAAAGACCCAATTCTAGATTCTCTTAATTCTTTTAAGGATGTGTTTACATACTTATCAAATCTAAATAAGAAAAAAATAATCGTAATAGATGAATTCCCTTTTTTAGCTAAGAAAAATGACGATGTTTGCGTAGAATTTCAATATATTATAGATCATTGTTTAAAAAATTCGATTAAATTAGTCTTACTTGGTTCTAATCAATCTTTTATGAAGGGGCAGATTGAACAAAGCAGTTCTCCTTTATATGGCAGATTTGATGAAATATTATTTTTGAGACCATTTAGTTATAGAGAAATAAAGGAACTATACAAAAATAAAAAAGATGCGATGAATGTCTATGCTATGACTGGTGGAGTAGCTCAATATGTTATGTTTTTTAAAGAATATAGTTCGGTTGATAAAGCAATAGATGATTTGTTTTTTAATCGAAATGGAAGACTGTTTCTTGAAAGCGGCAATTTTTTAAACCAAGAGCTTAAAGATGCAACAACATACAATACGATTCTAAGACTTATGGGAAGTAGCGATAAAAAGGCTAGCGACATTGCTTCAAAGGCTAGAGTTGATAATAGAGCGATATATACTTATTTAAATAAATTAGAGGAACTTGGGATAATTGAAATCGTTAATAATCCACTCGCTTCTAAAAAAGAAAAAAGATATCACATTGCTGATTTATATCTTCGATTTGCATACACTTTTATTGAACCAAATATTTCTATCATTGCAGGAATAGGAAAAGAATCGAAATCTTTTATATTAGATGAACAATATAATGAATATCTCGGCTTTATTTATGAAGAGATCATTAGAGATAATTTATTTAGTTATGCATTAGAGAAAAAAATTTCTTTTATGCCGGTTGAAGTTGGAAAGTGGTGGGGGAATGTTCAGCTTAATGGAAATTGGCTAGAAAGTGAAATAGATGTTGTTGGAGTAAATGAAGATAATGTTGTTTTGGGTGAATGCGAATATAGAAATAAAAAAATCGGACTTAAAGAACTCGATGATTTAAAAATTAAGGGAAATTTTGTTTCTGGAAGTAATAAAAAGATAACTTATCTATTGGCTAGTAAAAACGGATTTACGGATGATTTATTGAATCTTAAGAGTGATGATTTAATTTTGGTTAATGATGAAGAAATAATGTAAGAAAAAGGTAAAAAAGTTATTTTAGTGTCCATAAAAAAATCGAAAAAGATATAATGTTTCTTGTCTAAATATAAGACAGAGGAGAAACTATGAAAACAAGAAGATTTTTATTGGTGATGTTACTTGCATGTTTGCTTATGACATCAGCATGTAGTTCTAACTCAAAGGGTAGTGATGAAGCAGATTCATCTGAAGAAACAACTTCTCTTACAGTTCAATTTGTTCCAACCAACAACGATGGTTCTATGGATGCTAAGGTAAAGCCTTTTGAAGAGTATTTATCTAATGCATTAGGTTGCGAGGTTACTGTTACTATGGCAACTGACTATTCTACTATTGTTGAAGCCATGGCATCAGGAAAAGTAGATATTGGTATTATGCCACCTGCAGCTTATGTTCAAGCTAGATCTCAAGGTGCTGCTAAGGCAATTCTTTCTTCTTCTTTAACTGATTATGATGAAAATGAACAACCTATTTCTGGTTCAACAGCAAATAGTTTCAAGGGCGAAGTATTGGTTAGAGCTGATAGCGATATGACTGGTTTAGCTGATTTGAAGGGCAAGACTATTGCCACATTAAGCGCAAGCTCAGCTTCTGGTTACATTTATCCTGTTGCTGAAATGAAAGATTTAGGTATTGATCCTACTACTGATTGCACAATTGTTACTGTTAATGATATTCCTTCTGAAATTACAGCTGTATTAAATGGTCAAGCTGATGCAGCATTTGTATTTGAAGGCGCTAGATATGTTTTCTCTAGCAAGTTTGAAAACAATGATTTGTTCACAGATTTAAAGGTACTTTATTTAACTGAAGGCGACATTCCAAATGATGCAATTGCTGTTCTTCCTACAATGAGCGAAGAGATGCAAGAAAAGGTTAAAGAGGTTTTCTTAAACATGGCTAATGATGAAGATGGCAAGGAAGCTATGACTATGTGGGGCCATACTGCTTATACTGAAGCAGATGAAGCTGCATATGATACTATCGAAGCTTATATTGAAAAAGCTGCGGAGTAGTCAATGATTGAAATCAAAGATGCTTCAAAGGTCTATAAGAACGGCACTAAGGCCATGGACCATATCAATTTAACAATCAATGATGGTGATTTCTTATGTATCATTGGTCTATCAGGTGCTGGTAAGAGTACTCTTTTAAGATCGATTAATAGACTAAATGAGATTACTGACGGTGAGATTTTCATCGATGGTGTTTCTCTTACTAAGGCCAGTAAAAAAGAATTGAAGCAAATGCGTACGCATATCGGTTTGATTTCTCAACAATTTAATTTAGTAAAAAGAAGTACTGTTCAAAAGAATGTTTTGAGCGGTAAGCTTGGTACTTATGGTACTTTCAAGAGCGTATTTGGCTTATTTTCAAAAGACGAATACGCTCTTGTTTTAGATGTACTAAAGAAGGTTGATTTACAAGATAAGTTACATAGTCGTTGTGATGAACTTTCTGGTGGTCAACAACAACGTGTTTGTATCGCTAGGACTTTGTTTCAAGAGGCTTCAATTATTTTGGCTGATGAGCCTGTTGCTTCATTAGATCCAGTCACTTCTAATAAGGTATTAAGTGATCTTCAAATGATTAATCAAACATTGGGCAGAACTGTTATTGTGAATATCCATTCTGTTGAATTGGCTAAGCATTATGCTACTAGAATTATTGGCTTACAAGATGGAAAACTTATTTTTGATGGCAAGCCAAGTGAATTGACTGATGAGAAGTTAAAGGAAATTTATAAAGGTAACTATATTCCTGGTCAGGAGTCAGCTTCATGAAGCTAAAGGATACAGTACACTTCAATCTTTATAAACATTTGTTGATTGTTATATTGATTGTTTTGTGCTTTATAACTGCTTCTAATGCGGTTGGTGTAGATTTTAATGAAGTATTTAATAATACTGATCAAGTATTAATTTTTCTAAAGAAGTTAATCTCGCCAGATTTTTCCTATTTTCCAAAATTAGTAGATCCACTAATTCGCACTTTAAAAATGTCGATTTTAGGCACTATTCTTGGTGTTGTGCTAGCTATTCCATTTTCTTTTTTGGCTACCACAGTAGTTACCAAGAACAATGTATTAACAAGCATAATTCGTTTTATTTTAAATGTTGTTAGAACCGTTCCTAATATGCTACTTGCGGCAATACTTGTTTCAATGATAGGTATAGGAGAGGGAACTGGTGTTTTAACCATTACAATATTTACTTTTGGATTAACTGCGCAGCTTTTCTATGAGAATATCGAGACCATTGACTTATCAGCTTTGGAGGCTTGTGAATCTGTTGGAGCCAATAAGTTTAAAACAGCTGTTTGGGCTGTCTGGCCTCAAATTATACCTAGTGTAATAAGCTATGGTTTCTATGCGTTAGAAATAAATATTCGTGCTTCAACAGTACTTGGATATGTTGGTGCCGGTGGTATTGGTGTTATCCTAAATACTTCACTTGGCTTATTTAAGTACGACAGAGTTTCATTAATTATCTTAACTATTTTTGTGGTAGTTATTATCGTGGATGGTTTATCTGAATTGATAAGGAGGAAAGTGTCATGAGTTTTATTAAAAGACATAGTGGCTTGTGTACATTTCTTCTATTAGTCCTTATTTGTATAGTATGTGCGTGGGGGCTAGACTATAGTGCTTTTGAAACGTTCTCTTGGGCTAATTTTGTTTCTACTGTTAAACAATTATTTAAACCTGACTGGTCATATTTTTATGATGGCAGTGGTGAAGACGTTTTTTCTTTGATTCTGCTAACAATAGCGATCGCTTTTGCGGGCACTGCCTTAGGCACTGTATTAGCTATTCCATTTACTCTATTGGCTAGTAGTAATTTATGGCATAAGGGCTCTATTATTCCACGTATTGGCAAGATAATTCTAGATGTTTTGCGTGCTTTTCCAGAACTTATCTATGCGGTAATATTCGTAAAGGTTGTTGGTCCTGGTCCTTTTGCTGGAATGATGGCGATTGGTGTGCATCAAATTGGTATGCTTGGAAAATTGTTTGCGGAAGAGATGGAAAAAATGAACGAGGATTCTGTTGAAGCTTGTAAGTCTGTTGGGGCAAATGGTGTTCAAACGATGTTTTATGCACGTATACCAGAACTTCTTCCGATTTATTCTTCACTTGTATTAAATCATTTTGAAATTGGTGTAAGAAGCGCTTCAACACTGGGCTTAGTTGGTGCTGGTGGTATTGGTGCTACTTTAATATTTGCGATACAGGCTCGAAATTGGGATAAGGTTAGTATTATCTTGCTTGCGGTTATTGTGACTGTTTATTTGCTTGATATTTTAACTGGTATCATTAGAAAGAAGCTAAGATGAGGCTTTTACATATTTCTGATATTCACTATCGTAAAGAGTTTTCTAATAAAAATGTATATGAATCCATATTATCTAATATGGATTCTTCATTTTATAGGCTTAAGAATTTAATCAATAGTATTAATGATGTTGATTGTATTGCGGTTACTGGAGATCTTTGTGATGATGGTGATAGCGATGATTATTCTGTATTAAAAGAATATTTAGATGGTTTAAATATTCCCTATGTTGTATGTCTTGGAAATCATGATGACAAAAGAGCTTTTTATAAAGGGTGGTTAAATATTGATTCTAATAAGCCTTACATGGGTATAAGGGTTATTGATGGAATATCTTTTGTTTATTTTGACAACAGTGAATATGGCTATTCAAATGGTTATATTGATAATGACCGAATAAACTGGCTAAGTGATGCTTTAGACAAATATCCAAATAGCGTTATTTTGATGCATCATCAACTATATGATATGCCTGGCATTCCTGGCTTAGAGAATAGAGATTCTTTGGTAGATTTGTTGAATAATAAAAAAGTATTAGCTGTTTTATGTGGACATACGCATTGGTTTAAAAAAGATGGCAATTTTTATACTGCACCATCAGTTAGTTTTAGAGCTGTTAATGGAAAAGATGAAGTAATATTTAGCCAATCTGAAGGGTATTGTTTGTATAGTATTTTAGGCGATTCTATTGAATTAATTGGCGAAAACGAAAAAGAAGAAAAGTTTTTGGGTGCTTGGGATCCAAAAAAGAGCAAACTTTTTTAATTTGTATATTCATTGTAGTAAAAATATATTATAATCTTTATCAGAATTGTTCTTTTAAAAGGTGTGTGCTAGTTGATTACTGGCAATATGCACCATTTTTATTTTGAAATAGTTAGGAGTATTTATGAGCAAGTATATTTTTGTCACAGGAGGTGTTGTTTCAGGACTTGGTAAAGGACTTGTTGCCGCTTCTTTAGGTAGACTGTTGAAGGAAAGAGGCTTTAAGGTTGCTGCCCAAAAGCTTGATCCTTACATCAATGTTGACCCTGGTACTATGTCACCTTTGCAACACGGTGAAGTGTATGTTACTGAAGATGGTGCTGAAACAGATTTGGACTTAGGCCACTATGAGCGTTTCATTAATGAAGATTTGAATAAATACTCTAATATAACTACTGGCAAAGTATATTCATCAGTTATTGCCAAAGAAAGAAAGGGTGAATATCTAGGTAGTACTGTTCAAGTAATTCCACACATTACTAATGAAATTAAGTCATTTATATATAAGGTTGGTTCTAAGACAGACGCTGATTTTGTTATTAGTGAAATTGGTGGAACTGTCGGCGATATTGAGTCTACTCCTTTTTTAGAAGCAGCTAGACAGGTTCTTGTGGAAGTGGGTCCAGAGAATTGTATCTTCATCCATGTTGTTCCAATTATCTACTTAAGTGGGTCAAATGAGCTTAAAACTAAGCCTTGTCAGCATTCTTGTAAAGAACTACAAAGCTTAGGAATTAGGCCTAATATTGTGGTACTTAGAAGTGATACTAAACTTGATAAATATATTATTGAAAAAGTATCTATGTTCTGTAATGTTCCAAGTGAATGCGTTATCGAAAACTTAACATTGCCTAATATTTATGAAGTACCTCTTGCTTTAGAAAAGAATCATTTATCTGATGTTGTGCTAAAGGAACTTCATATTAATAGCGAGGAATATCCAATTGATATTGAAAAATGGAAAAAGATGGTTCACAAACAAAATCATCCTACTAAGAAAGTTACAATTGGTTTAGTTGGAAAGTATGTCGCTTTGCATGATGCTTATTTAAGTGTTGTCGAAGCCTTAAAACATGCTAGTTATTCATGTGGAGCTGAGCTTTCAATTAAGTGGATTAATTCTGAAAAGATTGATGAAAATAGTTTTAAAGATATTGATGGCTTAATTGTACCAGGCGGCTTTGGCAAACGTGGTATTGAGGGCATGATTACTACTTGCAAGTATGCGAGAATTAATAATGTACCGCTTCTTGGTATATGCCTTGGAATGCAGGTAATGTGTATTGAATTTGGTAGAGATGTGTTAAATTTTGAAGATGCTAATTCGCTTGAATTTGATCCAAAGAGTAAGCATCAAATGATTTGTTTTATGGCTAATCAAAACGATGAGATAGATAAGGGCGGTACTTTAAGACTTGGTGCTTATCCATGTCATATTAAGAAAAATTCGGTTTTATATAAAACATATAAACAAGAAGAGATATCTGAAAGACATAGACATAGATATGAATTTAATAATGAATATCGTGAACTATGCGAGAAAAATGGTTTAGTATTATCTGGAACTTCACCAGATGGCAGACTTGTTGAATGCGTTGAATATCCAGCAAATGATTATTATGTTGGAGCTCAATTCCATCCAGAATTTAAGTCTAGACCTAATAAACCACATCCATTATTTGTTGGTTTGATTAAAGCCAGTTTAAAGAATCAAGGATAATATTAAAGGTTGAGATACTCAACCTTTTTTCATACTTTAAAGAATGTGTTTTTGGCAATCAGTACTATACCAATGCAATTTAGGCCAATAGATAGTCCAATAAAAGTTCCAGAAATAAAATTTAATATATTGGATCCTTTAATTTCATTTGACAACAATATTAATGTAACACTTAAAGAAATCATCATTATTCCAAGTATAGTATCTTTTTGCTTTTCTGATTTTTGATTAATTTTAATTAGTTCAAGAAATTGTTCTCTATTAAATTTATCGGTATCATCGTCTCTAGCGCCAATTAATTCAGCCGCGCTAATGTTTAATATCTGACATATTTTTTCTACCAAATCATAATCGGGCATATATTTGCCACTTTCCCAATCATCCACGGTATATTCTTTGACATTTAGTTTATTAGCGAAATCTTCTTTTGATAAGTTTAGTTTACGTCTTTTTAAAGAAATGTATTTTCCTGTCGCAATTTGATCCATATATTCACCTCACTTATATAATATTAAAGTTAATTATTTTTATAACGTTTATCGAGGATATTTTACAAGCATATTACAAGTATTTAATTTGATAAAAATGTAAGCGCTTTAAGTTTATAATTAGTGTAAGGTGGATTTTATGGAAAAAGACAAACAAACAAAGAAAAATCTCTTAATGTATCCCTTGGGCACAGTAGGTAGAGATATGATGTACGCACTATTTAATAGTTACTTGCTTACATATGTCATGTATACACGATCATTAACCAATTCACAACTTACAGCTATAACGATTATTATGGTAGCTGCAAGGGTATTTGATGCCTTAAATGATCCAATTATGGGCAATATCATTGAAAGGACAAGAACTAAATGGGGCAAGTTTAAACCATGGCTATTAGCGGGAATATTATCTACTAGTTTGGTAATTTATACAATTTTTAATTCTGATTTAGAGGGCTGGGCGTTTATTGTTGAATTTGGAATTTGCTATTTTTTATATTCAATTACATTTACAATGCATGATATTTCTTATTGGGGAATGATACCAGCTTTATCAAGTGATAGTGGGATGAGAGATACTTATACTTCTAGAGCAACTCTATTTGCAGGATTTGGCTCAGTTGGAGCTCAAGTATTGATTCCAATGCTGACAGCAGGGTCGTTGGCTATAGGTGGTTCAAGTAAAATTGCTTATGGAAGAATTGCGCTTATAATATGTATCTTAGCTCCTTTATTTATGCTGTTTCTTTTATTTGGTGTAAAAGAAAGAAGAGACCCTAGTAAGCCAACCCCACCTTTATCATTTAAAAAGATAATAGATGTTTTTGCCCACAATGATCAATTAGTATGGATTACAATTATTTTCTTGTTTCAGCAACTTGGAATTAATATCGTATTAAATGGTATTGGCAATAATTATATTTATTTTGAGTTTGGCTATAAGGGATCATTATATTCATTATTTACTACATTAGGCATGGCAGCTACTGCTTTCTTGATGGTATTTTATCCAATGTTGTCCAAGAAGTTCACAAGGCAAAAGATGGTTAATATGGCACTGTATATAGGCATAGTTGGTTACATCATACAATTAGCATCAGGACTTTTTATGGAAACAAGCAACTTGAAGTTTATTATGATTACAATCGGATTTATGTTTGCGAATTTTGCTCAATATGGGCTATATCTAATAATGATGATTTCGATTATTAATACCGTTGAATATAATGAACTTAAAACCGGAAATAGAGATGAGGCGATTATTTCTAGCATCCGTCCATTTATCACAAAGCTCGCAAGTGCTCTTGTGGTGGTGATTACAACGATTACTTATATGATTGTCAATGCGACAACGTATACTAATCAGATTTCTACGCTTGAACAAGACGCAACACGTGGATTAATTGATGAGGCTACTAAGAGCCAAAGTATTGAGACTATATTAAGTGGCGTTAGTGCCTATCAAAAGAATGGACTGCTTATTGCGATGACATTAATACCATGCATATTCTTAATTATTACTTGTCTTCTTTATAAGAAAAAATATATTCTTTCTGAAGGAAAATATAATGAAATATGTGATGAATTAAATAAGCAAGCTAATTAGCTTGCTTATTTTTAAACATAAATACTATTAAATAAATTAAGACACCCAAAAAATTTGAAATAATACAAGCATGTCCTAAGAATATTGGCCCTATTTTGCTTGTAAAGACAAAAGAGATTATTATTCTTACTGCTAAAGTAACACTTGAAATAATAGCTAGATAGTACATCTTTTGGTGGGCTTTAAAGTATGAATCAAAGCTATTTTTCATAAATAGTGCGAAATAATTTAGCGACATTAATACAAAGATAGAACGTGCATAGATGTAGCTTTCAGAAGTGCTATCAGTTATATATAGGGATACACAAAAATCTTTTAGTAAATATGTAAGCCCACTAGCTAAAAGGCAAAATAATAATCCAAAGATAAGCACACTCTTAAATCCTTCTTTTACTCTATCGTATTTAAGAGCACCTAAATTTTGTCCACCAAAACTTTCATAGGCCGTACATAATCCAAGTATTGGGCACAAGACAACGTTATTTAATGTAAAGCCAACGCTGTAACCATTTATTATTTCAATTCCATATCCATTGACAATTATTTGCAAGACAAACGATCCTAGAGAATAGACACTTTGAGATATTGTTGATGGCACGGCAAGAGAAAAAGATTTCTTTAGCCAGTCAATAGAGAACTTGCATTTATATGCATATGGTTTTACAAGAATGCTCGCCTTATAGTACATAAAAATAGCACTTAATGTAGATGCTAATAGTGAAGCTAGAGCAGCACCAATAACCCCCATATTAAATTTAGTGATGACTACATAATCTAAGATTAAGTTAAATACTTGGAAGATTATAGAAAGAATCATTGGTGTTTTGGAATCACCTGCCCCGGTTAAAATTCCCTCGTTTACTATAATTAAACTAACAGGAATAAAATTTAGAGCATAAATAATTAAAACAATAATTGCTTTTTCAAGCAGGTTACTTGGGATATTAATTAGCTGAAGTAGTTGCCTAGAAAAGATAGTGTATAAAAGAAAAATAATTATTGAATAAACAAACATTATGATGTTGAATGTTTTCTTGGCGCTTACTATTTCTTTATAAGAATTGGCTCCAAATAATTTCGCAAATATTACATTGCTAGCAACAGCACCACCTTGGACAAGGCAATAGCCAAGCATGGTTAATGTAGAAATATTTGATAATATGGCAAATTCATTCCCTCCAGCATATCTGCTTACAATAACCGAGTCTATTAGTGAATAGGCTTGGTTTAATACTTGAAGAATAATAATGGGGATTGCAAATTTAATTAATACTTTTTTAATGTTCCCTTTAGTTAAGTCCATGTTATAAATATAAAATAACTAGCAGTAAATTGCTAGTTATTTCTTTATTTGATCAAGAGTTAATACTCGATTATGACTAATTGGTGTCCAGCTTACTTTCTTGAATATTGCGATAATAGAAATAGGAAGATAAGTAATTAAGAACAGTGGGCAGGTAAATGTATATAGTATCTTCTTATATGTTGGACAATATATTTTATTCCATTGAGTTATTGTTGTCATAATAGAAATAATAAATAGTGCTAGATACATTCCTAAGGCTAATTCTTTTATTGAATTCATTAAATAAGTAAAAGAATCATTTTTTAAGTAAGTAACAATTATTGCACACACATTAACTAGAATGCTTGTAAAACTTAATATAGCAGCTGGAGCATAGTTCATAGTCATATCATAACTTGAGAAGTCACCCCTAAATATGCCTTTAATTAAGTCCTTGCCATATTTGCCAAATACTTGTAAATATCCCTTTGACCATCTTAATCTTTGTCTATATGATTGCATGAAATTTGTTGGTTGTTCATCATATAAAACAGCATTAGAAGCATAGCCAATCTTATTTCTAGATACTACACTATCAGCAGTAAATTCAATATCTTCTGTTAGCAAGAAGAAGTTCCAACCATCATATTTATCAACTAGTTTTTGAGAAATAAGGAAGCCTGTTCCACTTATTGAACAGCTGCTTTTAATAAGCATTCTAGATTGATTTAAGTGGCATGATTCGTGCAAGTACCAAAGGCCATAGCCAGCACTTAACCAGTTATCACCATAGTTCTTTGAATTACGATATGATGTGATAGCTTGATAACCTTCGTTATATACTCTATTTATTTCTTTGATAAAGTTAGGATCTAACACATTATCTGCATCAAAGATTATGTATCCATCGTATTTCTTGCCTAGTTGTTTGATTTGATTTAAAAGAAAGTTTAAAACATAGCCCTTGCCAACTTGTTCCTTATTGCTTCTTTCAAAAACATTTACCCCCATTGCTTTTGCGATAGCTGCGGTTGCATCGCTACAATTGTCTGCCCCAACATAGATATCAATATATTCTTGTGGATATGTTTGACTATATATACTAGAAATTAGATTGCCTATGACACTCTCTTCATTTCTAGCTGCAATAAGTATTGCGTAATGATTCTTCTTGTCATTTGTATAATTTGGCTTTTTCATCACAAGAGGAATAAATAAATATATAAATTGATAGAAGTAACAGACATAAAATACGATCATTACTATTTTGTTGAATGTTTCAATATGCATAAAGCCTCCATCTGTCTTAACTGTATTAAACCATTATAATTGTAGTACCAACAAAATATTTGTCAATAAATAAAAGCTGAATTATAGTTCACATTCAAATTTTAATAACGCTTCCTTATTATTGATGCCGCCACCATATCCAGTAAGTTTTCCGTTTTTTCCTATTACTCTATGGCAGGGAATAATAATGCAGATTGGATTGCTGTGTAAGGCACCCCCTACAGCTCTGGAAGACATCTTTTTAATTCCTCTTTTTTCAGCAATAATGTTTGCGATATCGCCATAGCAAAGTGTTTTCCCATAAGGAATGTTTGCGGTAATATCTAACACTTCTTTCTTAAAAGGGGTAAAGCTAACTTTAATTGGAATATTAAAAGTTTTTCTCTTGCCATTAAAATATTCATCTAATTGTTTAGATGTTTCTTTAAATATTGGCAAGTCATCATTATGTATTTGAATATTATCTTGGTTAAAAATCAAACCAGTTAAAAATGTTCCATCACTAGATAAGATGATGTCATCAAAATAAGATGGTGTTTTATATAAATAGTTATATGTTTTTGACATTTAATATACGCTTATATGAATTTAATTTGCTCTTACTTATTTTGATAAGAAAAACACCAAGAGCTATCATTATTAAAAATAATGAAATGCCTAAGTCTTGTAGTGCTGAACTTATATCATTAAATACCATTGATGGAAAAATTGAAAAAAGACAGCATACTATTCCTAGAACCTTTGTCTTTTTTGCGATTTCTTTTTCTCTATAGGCATCTTCGTAAACAATTCTCTTGTTTTCGCGATTTGTATTAGGCACATTTAGATTTAAATTACGAAAATCCTTGGCAGCACAAACTATTGTAATAATGCCATAGATGCCTGTGGAAAAATAAAGTAGCGCCACTATAGCCTCAAGTATGCCACTGTAAAAGAGGTTAGTAAGCACTGGGAAGATATTGGCAAAAATTAATAGAAATATGCCAAAGCCAACTTTGACATCTCTTTTGTATCTTATATTTATATAATCATTAATTTTTTCAAGAGAATAATCAACATGATACTTATCATAGATTTCTTTTAGAGTTAAATCGTTTTCTGTTTCATCCTCAATATTCACATATTCTATTTTTACTAGTTTCTCTTTTTCCATGACATTATTCTATAATAATTGAGATGTTAATTGAAAAATACGGCGATGAAATAGATTTAAAACAATTGGCTGATATTCATCCATCTAAGTATTACTTAGTAGATACAAGGGATGAAGATAGTTTTGACTATGGGCATATTGAAAAGTCTATTAATATTCCCGATATATTAAATAAGGTAAATGAATTAGATAATACTAAGTCCTATGTTTTATATTGTATGCATGGAAGAGATTCTTATGATTTAGCGTATCAGTTAAGAGAAAAAGGGATTGATGCGATTAGCTTAGAGGGTGGCTATGCAAGCTATATTAGGGCAAGTCTTGGCAGGACCAATGATGATTTTAGAGAGAATGTTGAAAGATCTCTTACTACAACTTATCGTAAACAATTGCTTTCTCCTTTTTTAAAGGCTATTGATGCCTATGAGTTAATTAAAGATGGCGACAAGATTTGTGTTTGTATATCTGGTGGTAAAGATTCAATGTTGATGGCAAAATTGTTTCAATGTTTAAAACGCTTTTCAAAGATAAATTTTGAATTAAGGTTTTTAGTAATGGACCCTGGATATAGTGAGCTTAATAGGCTCGTCATAGAAGACAACGCAAGAAACCTTAATGTGCCAATTGAAATATTTGAAACAAGTATTTTTGATATTGTCTATGGACAAGAGAAGTCTCCTTGTTATCTTTGTGCGAGAATGAGAAGAGGCCATCTTTATAATAAGGCTAAGGAAATGGGCTGCAACAAGATTGCTTTAGGCCATCATTATGATGATGTGATAGAGACTATTTTTATGGGCATGATGTATGGCGGCCAAATTCAAACCATGATGCCTAAGTTAAAGAGTGATAATTTTGAGGGCATGGAGCTTATTAGACCAATGTATCTAATTAGAGAAAAAGATATTAAGAATTGGCGTGATAATTTTGGTTTACACTTTATTCAATGTGCATGTCATTTTACCGATACTTGTTCATCTTGTAGGGAAGATGGTTCTACTAAAAGTAAGAGAATGGAAGTAAAAAATCTTATCAAGGAGTTAAAGAAGACTAATCCTTATATTGAGAAGAATATTTTTAAAAGTGTTGAAAATGTTAATCTTGATACAATTATTGCTTATAAAAAAGATGATAAGAAACATATTTTTTTAGAAGATTATTAAATTAGTGTAGGAATTTCCCTTTTATTTTGTAATAAGGAAGTAGGAGGGATATTGTGAATAATAGAGAATATAAAGACGCACTTTTTAAATTTTTGTTTGGTTCTCAAGAAAGGAAAGAGTGGACTCTTTCTTTATACAATGCGGTGAATAATTCAAACTATACAAATGTTGATGATTTGACAATTGTCACTTTAGAAGATGTTTTATATATAGGAATGAAAAATGATGTATCATTTTTGTTTCATAATTCAATTAATTTGTACGAACAACAATCTTCTTTTAATCCTAATATGCCTTTTAGGATGTTGGAATATTACGTTGAACAAACAAATCGTTACATTAAAGAAAACCAAATGAGTGTGTATGGCCCAAAATTAATGAAATTGCCTACACCGAATTTTGTGGTTTTTTATAATGGTGAGTATAAATCCAATGTTAAAGAATTTAAATTAAGTGATATGTATGAGCGTACAGATGGAAACATTGAGCTTTTGGTTAAAGTGTATAATATTAATGAAGATGGGGATAAATCCTTATTGGATAAATGTTTTATTTTAGATAGTTATTCGAAAATTGTAGAAAATATTAGAAAACTAAAAATAGCCGGCTTAACAATAGAGAAGGCTATTGATAAGGCTTTGGATGAAATGCCTAATAACGAAGTAAAAGATTTATTGATACTAGAAAAGAAGGTGGTAACAACTATGCTTAAAACTGAATATAACGAAGAAGAATTTAAAAAAGAGTATGGCGCGGCTATGAAAAATATAGGCAAAGAAGAAGGCAGAGAAGAGGCTTTAAATGAAACCGTTCTAAAACTAAAAAATTATGGTTTAGACGATATAAGTATTGCTAGCATAGTTAATTATTCTTTGGATGAAGTTAAGAAAATAATTAGAGAGGACAGTTTGTTATAACTGTCTTTTTATATAGTTTATGACTTTTATTTTATTGATGTATGAAAATATTTTCATAAAAAACTGAAACATTTCCATTTTTTATTGACATGAACTTTCAGTGAACTTAAAATAGACACTATGAAGGGGGAAGGAAATAATGAAAAAATTATTTACTTTATTTATTTGTTTACTAATGTTAGTAGGCTGTAGTGGTGGAAGTTCAAGTAGTGATGATTCTTCTTCAGACTCTAGTGATAGTAGTTCTGATAAGACAGTTACTGTTGTTTCTTCATTAGATGTTATTTCAATGGATACTGCTGTAGCTACTGATGGTACATCATTTATCGCTCAAACAATGTGTTTAGCTGGTTTGATGGAGCTAGATGAGAATGGACAAGCTATTCCTGATTTAGCTGAAAGCTATGAAGTTAGCGATGATGGACTTGTTTATACATTCAAGATTCGTGATGATGCTTACTGGTCAAATGGTGACCCAGTAACTGCTGGTGATTTCGTTTATGGTTGGTCAAGAGTAGTTGATCCTGATATTGCTAGTGAATATAACTGGATTCTTGAAACTGCAAATATCGTTAATGGCAATTGCTACGATACAGAAAGTGGTTTAACTGCTGATGATTTAGGTGTTAAGGCTGTTGACGATAAGACTTTAGAAGTAACTTTAACTAAACCTACTGGTTTCTTCTTAAGTTTATTAGCTTTCCCTACATTCTTCCCTGCAAATCAAGAATTTGTTGAGAGCTGTGGTGATCAATACGCATTATCTGTAGATAATATGTTAAGCTGTGGTCCTTATAACTTTACTTCTTGGACAGCTGGATATTCTTATGAATTTGAATTAAGTCCAACTTATTGGGATTATTCTAGTTATGTTGATGCTAACAACGCTGAAAAAGTTGTATTCCGTGTAATTGCTGATACTCAAACTTCTTTAATGGAATATGAAAGTGGTAACTTACAAACTGTTATCTTATCTGGCGAACAAGTAAGCGCCAATAAGTCTGCTGAAGGTTATACTGATAAGTTGACTGGTTACTTATATTACTTATTATTAAATATCAATAACAATGAGACTAATGCTGATCTTCAAAATGAAAATGTAAGAAAAGCTATGTCTTATGCATTAGATAGAGAAACTATTGCTAGTGCATTAAATGATGGTTCTATCGCTGCTGAAGGTATCGTACCAAGAGATCTAGCTAAAAACCCAGAAACTGGTGCCGACTTTAGAGATGATAGCGGTGCTCTTGTAAGCTATGATTTAGAAGAAGCTAAATCTTACTATGAAGCCGCTGTTGCTGAACTTGGTCATGATGTAACTATTGAATTACTATATGGTACTGATGAAGGTGATTCTGTTATCAAGGCTGCTGAACAAATTCAAAGTTATCTAGAAGAAATTGGTTTCACTGTCAACCTAAATGGTAAGCCAAAGAAAGAAAGATTAAGTCTTCAAAGAGAACATACATTCGATGTTGCTTTAACTCGTTGGGGTCCTGACTATGGCGATCCTCAAACTTACATGGATCTATTCTTAAGCACAAATACTTCTAATAACCAAGGCGGCTATGCTTCTGATACATATGATGATTATGTACTTACAGCTGAAAGTGGTGAGTCTTCAATCGATAGATGGAATGATTTCTTAGCTGCTGAAAAAGTTCTAGTTGAAGATGATGCTGCTGTAATTCCAGTATTCCAAGCTGGTGGTGCAATGTTAATTAGCCCAAGTATTTCTGGTATCCAATTCCATAGTGCTGGTGTTGATAACTATCGTCATATTACTGTTAAGTAATATTAATTATTAAAACACTTATTACAATTAGAGCGATAACTTCGCTCTAATTGTCTTATTTGGAGGTCATAATGAAAAAATATGTTTTTAAAAGAGTTATGATGTCTATCGCAACATTACTTGTGATATTGCTAGTGCTCTTTATTTTAATGGACCTAATGCCTGGTTCTCCATTTAATGATGAAAAACTGACAGAGGCTCAAAAGGCATTGCTTTATGCTAAGTATGGTTTAGATAAGCCTGTTATTGTGCGATTCTTACTTTATGTTAAGAATATGCTTACAGGTGACTTAGGCGTTTCTTATGCCATCAACAAGAACTTTCCAATTAGTTCAATGATTTCAGAAAGACTTGGAATTTCTATTTTAGTTGGTCTTCTTGCAATGGTAATTGGAACAATCATCGGACTTGTTCTAGGCATTTTAAGTGCTCTTAATCATAATACTTGGATAGACAATCTATGCTCTGCCTTATCTGTATTTGGCGTAAGTGTTCCATCTTATGTATGTGCTTTGTTGCTGTGCTACTTTATTGCCTATAAGTTAAAATGGTTCCCTATTCTTTATAATCAGAATGCTCCATTTACTTCTCTTGTTCTTCCTGCAGTTGCATTATCCGTTTCACCAACAGCTAATATCGCAAGATTTACAAGATCAGAAATGATTGATGTGTTAGGCAGTGACTATATTTTATTAATTGAATCTAAGGGCGTTAAAAACTATAAGATGATTATTAAGCATGCCCTAAGAAATACTCTTATTCCAGTTATTACTGTAATGGGGCCTATTCTTGTTAACCTAATGACTGGTTCTAGTGTTATTGAAAAGATTTTTGGCATTCCTGGAATTGGTTCATTAATGATTTCTGGTATTCAACAAAACGACTATAATGTCACAATTGCATGTGCGTTTGTTTATTCAGCTATGTTTATCGCAATGATGCTTATAGTTGATATCTTATATGGTGTAATTGACCCTAGAATTAGAGTTACAAAAGGAGGCAGATAGTATGGATGATATTAAAAACTATGAATATAGTGAAGATGATTTTACTTTTGCCCATGATTCTAATGAAAAATTAATTGATAAAAACTATAAGGCTACATCTTACGCGAGAGATGTATGGTGCAATTTTAAGAAAAACAAGGGTGCTTTAATTGGTGCAATTATCGTAATCATAATTATTCTTTTTGCGATAATTGGTCCTTCAATGAATGAACATACTTATAAGTCGATTATTCATGGTCATGAATGTTTGACTCCAAGGATTCCGGTATTGGAAAAACTTGGCATCTTTAATGGATATTATAAAGGAACAAATCAATATACTGGTGATTTAGAAAATGTATATTACTGGTTTGGCAGCGATACGCAAGGAAGAGATATTTTCACAAGAGTCTGGGAAGGTACTCGTGTTTCTCTAATTATTGCCTTTGCGGCAGTATTAATCGATATTCTAATCGGCATGGTATATGGAACAATATCTGGTTTCTTGGGTGGAAAAGTTGATATGGTCATGCAAAGATTTGCGGAAATATTAAATGGTGTACCTACACTAGTTGTCGTAACTCTTTTAGGTCTTGTGTTACCACAAGGTGTCGTATCAATTATTTTCTCTTTGATGATTACAGGCTGGATAGGCATGGAAAGAATTGCTCGTGCTCAAGTATTAAAGGTTAAGGAACAAGAATATGTTCTTGCTTCTCGTACTTTGGGAGCTGGTAATTTTAGCTTAATTGTGAATGATATCTTGCCAAATATTTTTGGACAGGTAATTGTAACTAGTATGTTCTCTATTCCAAATGCAATATTCCTTGAGGCATACTTATCTTTCTTAGGACTAGGTGTTCCTGCTCCTCTTGCTTCACTTGGTTCTTTGGTATCTGATGGCTATAAGTCAATGACGACTTTTCCACATATACTTTTAATACCAGTTATTGTTTTAGCACTATTAATGCTTAGCTTTAACTTATTCGCTGATGGTCTTAGAGATGCTTTTGATCCTAAGATGAATAATAGATAGGGGGTCTTTATGTCAGAAAAATTTAAGCGTGATAAAAAAGATCGTGTTTTATCTATAAGAGATTTAAATATTTCTTTTAAAACAAACTATGGTGTTGTTAATGCGATTAGAGGAATTAGATTTGACTTATTTAAGGGCGAAACTGTTGCGATAGTTGGTGAATCTGGTAGTGGTAAGTCAGTTACCATTAAGACCATCATGGGAATTTTGGATTCTAATGGTCATATTGATTCTGGTTCTATTGTCTATAACTATGTAGATGAAAAAGGTGAGAAACAATCTGTTGATTTGGTTAAACTTTCTCAAAAGGAAATTAGATATAAGTTCTGTGGTAAGAAGATTGCGATGGTTTTCCAAGATCCAATGACTTCCCTTGATCCTACAATGACTATTGGTAAGCAAATTATGGAGCCTATGCTTGAACATAAAAAGATTAGTAAGGCAAAGGCTAAAGATAGAGCTGTTGAATTGCTAGCTGAAGTAGGCATTGAAAATCCTGAAAAGAGATTTAAACAATATCCTCATGAATTATCTGGTGGTATGAGACAAAGAGTTGTCATTGCGATTGCTTTGGCATGCGATCCAGATGTACTTATTTGTGATGAGCCTACTACAGCACTTGATGTTACTATCCAAGCTAAGATTCTTGAGCTTATTAAGAGACTTCAAAATGAAAAGAATATTTCAGTTATCTATATTACTCATGATTTGGGCGTTGTAGCTAAGGTTGCTGACTATGTTGCGGTAATGTATGCTGGTAGAATTGTGGAAAAAGGCGCAATCAACGAAATCTTCTATGATCCTCGTCATCCATATACTTGGGGTTTACTAGCTAGTATGCCTGATACTGATACAAATTCTCATCGTTTATTTGCGATTCCTGGTACTCCACCAAACCTTATGACTAAGATTGTTGGCGATGCATTTGCACCAAGAAATCCATATGCATTAAAGATTGACTACAAGATGGAACCACCTATGTTTGATGTTGGGGGTCAGCATAGAGTATGCAGCTGGTTATGTGATCCAAGAGCTCCTAAGGTAGAAATGCCTGCTGACTTAAAGGCACGTATTGAGAAGATGAAGAAGGAGGCTGGTTTGAATGGTTAACGAGAATAAGAAGCCTCTTCTTGAGGTAAAAGGTCTAAAACAATATTTTAAGATTTCAAAGACTTTTACTACTAAGGCCGTAGATGATATTAGCTTTGAGATTTATGAAGGTGAGACTTATGGCTTAGTTGGAGAATCTGGCAGCGGTAAG
Organism: Paratractidigestivibacter sp.; assembly: GCA_963607765.1. Lineage (GTDB taxonomy): Bacteria > Bacillota_I > Bacilli_A > Erysipelotrichales > Erysipelotrichaceae > Colivicinus. The sequence continues at coordinate 24,406 of CAVDDT010000007.1, forward strand.
TCTACTACTGGTAGATCAATTATCCGTTTATATAAGCCCACTGCTGGTACTATTATTTTTGATGGCAAAGATATTAGTGGCGAAATGGATAAGGAAACTGAGAAGTATCTTAGAACTAATATGCAGATGATTTTCCAAGATCCAATGGCTTGTTTAAATCCTCGTAAGAAGGCAAAAGAGATTATTGCGGAAGGCCTTGAGATCCATCATCAATATAAGGACCAAGCTGAATTAGATGAAAAAGTATACTCTATCTTAGATAAAGTTGGTTTATCTAGGGAACAAGCTACTCGTTTCCCTCATCAATTCTCTGGTGGTCAGCGTCAAAGATTGGGCATTGCTAGAGCTTTAGTAATGAATCCAAAGCTAGTTATTGCTGATGAATGTATTAGTGCTCTTGATGTTTCTATCCAAGCTCAAGTAGTTAACATGATGAAGGATCTTCAAGAAGAACTTGGCACAACATATCTATTCATTGCCCATGATTTAAGCATGGTTAAGTATATTTCAGATAGAATTGGCGTTATGCATCTTGGACATATTGTTGAAACTGGTACCACTGATGAAATATTTGATAATCCAATTCATCCATATACTAAATCTTTGTTAAGTGCTATTCCTCATCCTAATCCTGTTGTAGAAAAGGCTAGAACAGCTTTAACTTATGATAAGAATGCGGAAGGTGTTGATTATACTAAAGGTACTTATCACAAGCTAACTGATACTCATAGTGTATTAGCTACTGAGGAAGAATTCAGTAAGTGGAATACAAAATAATTGTTTCAAAAAAACTCCTGTTTATATCAAATGGGAGTTTTTTAATGTGATTAAAATTATGCTTTTTTTAACTTTAAACCGTTTTTTCTTGAAATTAATCATATGCTTATTGAAAAATATTTGTAATATTAATAATAATTATATAGATAATGAAAAATATAAAGCACAAAGCACTTACTATCCTTTTAGTAACAATGTTACTGTTTCTTGCTCGAAGCAAGTCAATGGATGAAGAAATTCTGGATGGTGGGTGTGTAAATCGCACGATAATGGTTAATGGAAATTTATATTCTCATCAAGATAGCCATAAAAGCGGTGAAATTGATTTTGCACGTAGCGGAATAACTACTTCAACGGTTAATGGAAACAAAAGTCCATATAAGAATAATCAATCCAATTTTGGAACCGGATATGAGTATTATATTTATGATAATGAAATTATTTGTCTAAAATATAGTGATTAAGCAATATATAATTTTATGCACGAATAAACTTAAACTTATTTAATATTCTTCAAAGTAAAAATCGTGAATTTGAGTCACGATTTTGTTTTGCTACATAAGGGAATAATAACTATACATCATGCAATTGCAATTATTCCAAATTAATAATTTCTTCATTTGTAGAGCATTCTACATCGCCAATCCAATCTTCTTTAAAAAATTTATTATCTTTAGGATAGCTATTAATCAAATCATATCCTTTGGTAATGTATATTTCTTCGGAGAAAGCAACCATGTCTTTTTCAAAGCAAATATCCCTTGATTCACAATGAAATATTATGGCTCTAGTTAAATATGTTTTATAATTGCTGCTTTCAAACTTTACATTTTGTGCTTCTTCTATCACTGTAATTTTATCGATAGTTTCATTAACTGGATTATCTATTTGTTTTGTGTTTAAAAATGCAGATTGAATGTTAGAATCTACTGTTCTGTTAATTTTCCAAATAGCCATATCTTCTTTGCTTCCATAGTAATCAACGGGCTCTTGTTCGTTAACTAACGAATACACATCATCACCAATATATAATCCAACAATACCAGTGACGCTGTTTGTAAAAGAGAAAGCATCGCATTTATACTTGATAAATTTTTTGTGTAATAGTTCTCTTAAAAGTTTTTTGTCAAATCGGTAATCTTTGTAAATATTCATATACATCATCCTTTCATGTTGATAAAGTGAATTTTTTGCTGCTTAATACCACCAGTATTCGAACTTTCTTTAATATTAATATCTATGGCTGGGGATCCATCACTAGAAGAAACTTCTCTAAAAGAAATAATAGTTCCATCTTTCATTTTTGTAAAAAAGCCTTTATTATTAGGCATCATAACTTCAATGCCTCCATTAGCAATATAATTATAAAATTCCGTTGCATTTGCTAGAGGATTATCGCTTACATAGTTTCTTGAGAATCCTTTTCTGCCATTTCCCGGAATACCAAAGTAGCCGTTATTAATCATGTACTTTGATGAAACTGAAGGTATATTTTCTAACAGCGTATGATAATGCGTTGTGTTATTTTTATATCCTGTTCCCATAGGTTTTCCTCCTGTGTTTTTGTTCAAATTCACTTGGGAATCTATAAAATGGAACTTTGTCAGTAAAAATTTCAAAAACGCTACTAGGCATAAATCCGTGTACTAATATAGCAGAAGGACTTAATTGTTTAATCATCTCTGCCAATCCTATTTTAAATATCTTTTTTTGAATAGAACTTTTTATGCAGCCATGGGTGCTGATACAAACGATTGAGTTTTTTGGAACGCCTAAGAAACAATATTCAAAACTTTGTTCATCACTCCATCTTATATTTGGAATTACAGGTATTCCTTGCGTCTGTAGATAATATCCAACAGCTCGATTAAAATAGGTATTTGTTTGCTGCAAACATTGAGCTTGTCCTATAAGCATTGAACAATCTGGAGTAATAACACCATCAAACTGTTTTAGCTTGTCAATATATCTATTTGTTGAGGTTAATATGCTTGCGAAGGATTTATCGTGCATATAAAAATGAACATATTTACATTTATCGGGACTAGAATTGATTTTATTAAAAGGGATTAAACCTCTAGGTATTTGAGTATTCTTAAGATCTAACATCATTGGAATACCAGCATTTCCAACTAACTCTGCACCCTTTGTGAGATAGGCTTGAAAACCATCATCTAATATTGTTTTCCTCATATTTACCTTTCTAAAGACATTCGTCTTAAATTTAAACAATTTTTAGATTTTGCCTATTTCAAAAGAAAATGATAATATATCTTTGCGACGAGAATATATTATATTCTTTTGAAGAAGGCATAGATTTGAAATTAAAATTTGAATTTATGCTTTTTTTATGAGTATACCGAACACCTCCTTAATATTTCTAATACCATGAGTTTCTTTTGTTTTGAAGTTCTTCTTCATAGTGTGGGTCATACTCATCGTATTTATTTGGAACCGGTGCTATACTGTCTATGATAGCTTTGAACTTTAACACAATATAGTTATCTATTGACTTTTCTTCTTCATTACGATTACTATAATCTATCTTATTTAAGGTTTCTAATCGTTTATCCGCTGCGGCCTTGGATACTTGAAACCATCGCTGAAGATTATCTCTAGTTATTTGCTTACCTCTTTTTCTTAGCTCGTTAATAATTTGTTCTGGCATCAATAATTGTGCGGCAAAGAAGTTGGCTTCTATTTCATAAACTGAATATTTATCATTATTACCCAGATCGTGATTCATAACCTTATGCCCTAGTTCATGTCCAAGACTGAATCTTTTTCTATTCTTGGGTATTAAATTAGAATTATTATAGAAAATAATGTATTTTTCACCATAATTGACACACAGTGCATCCTCTGAACCAAAGTTTCCTATATCTACGCCATAAGAAACAGCTTTATCAAAACTTCTGCACACCATTCCTTTTTCTTTTATTATTTCGCTAAGAGAAAAAGGGAAGGCGGTTATGCTTTCTGATGAGATCAAAATTAAGTTTGCCTCATCCAAAGCTTCCTTGAAATGTGGCTTTTCATCTTGGTTATAAATCATCATCTTCTCCTTCATCATCATTAAAAACATCATCGAAAACAACCTTTAAAACACTTTCGGCTTTTTGAAGCTGATCTTTGTCTAACTTTCCTAAATTTCTCTGTATATAAGAAAGTCGTTCGTTAGATTTGTCAATATCTTGTAAATCATTTCCCAAAAGCTTATCTATGGAAATGTTATATTTTTGAGAAATTTTAATTAGAATATCCTCTCTAGGAACAATCCCTTTATTTTCCCACATACTTACGGCTCCTTTTGTGACACCAAGCTGGTCGGCCAATTCTTGCATGGTTAATTCGTAGTTTTTTCTTATCACTCTAATAATGTTGCTAAACTCCTTATTCATATGTTGTCATCCTTTTCTTTTTTGTACGTAATGTACAATCTAATTTTACATGTTTAGTCATAAATGTCAAATAGAAAAGAACAAGTAAAAAAATATTTAACACAAGTTATTGAGAATAGGTTGTTTCGATTTAGATTAAATCAAAACATATAATAGATAAAGAGGTGATTGTATGAATGAAATCAAGTGTCCCCATTGTGGCCAAGTATTTACTATTGATGAATCAAATTATAATTCAATAGTTAAGCAAATTAGAGATCATGAGTTTTATGAGGAGTTAAATAGAAGAGAAGAAGAATTAAATAATAAATTAGTTTTAGAGAAAAAACTAGTTAAAAATGATGCGGATAGTGAAATAGAAAAGCTTAAGAATGATTTGAAGCTTAAAGAGAGTGAATACCAAAACAAGTTAAGCGAACAAACAAATAAGTTAAATCAAGAGATCGCTAGTTTAAAAGCCAAACAATTAAGCTTTGATAATGAGAAAACTAGTGCTTTAAAGGAGCTGTCTGCAAAAAAGGATAATGAAAATATCAAGTCTTTACAAGATGCTAAAGAAAAGATTAATGAGCTTGAAAAGCAGATTGAATTAAACAAACTAGAGATTAGAAACAAAGATACCGAGAGGGATCTAGCCGTTTCAAAAGCTGTTAGTCAAGCAAAAGAAGAAAAAGATAAAGAGGTATCTTCTATAAGACAAGAGTATGAATCTTATAAGATAGAGGCTTCTTCTAAGCTTGAGAATACAACTAGTTTATATGAAGAAAAATTAAGTAATAAGGATAAAGAGTTATTAGCCAAACAAGAACAAGTAGACTACTACAAAGATTTAAAGACGCGTATGTCTACCAAAATGATTGGCGAGACTCTTGAGCAACATTGTTTCAATGAGTTTGAAAGACTTAGACCATTATTTAAAAATGCTTATTTTGAGAAAGATAATGATGCGTCTAGTGGTTCTAAGGGAGACTTCATTTTTAGAGATTTTGATGATGATGGAATAGAAATTCTATCAATTATGTTTGAAATGAAAAATGAGGCGGATACTACAGCTAGTAAACACAAGAATGAAGATTTCTTTAAAGAATTAGATAAGGATAGAAAAGAGAAAAAATGTGAGTATGCGATTCTGGTTTCTATGCTTGAAGCTGATAGCGAGTTATATAACAATGGCATTGTAGATGTATCACACAGATATCCAAAGATGTATGTGGTTAGACCGCAATTCTTTATTTCGATTATTACTATTTTAAGAAATGCCGCATTAAATACTGTTGATTATAAGAAACAATTAATGATTGAAAGAAACAATAATCTTGATGTAAAGCAGTTTGAAGATAATATGCTTAAGTTTAAAGAAGCCTTTGGCAAGAATTACGAGACTGCTTCTAAGAAGTTTAATGAGGCAATCGATGAGATTGATAAGTCCATTCTTCATCTTCAAAAGATAAGGGATGCCTTAACTTCTACAGATAGACAATTAAGATTAGCTAATGATAAGGCACAAGATTTAAGTATTAAAAAATTAACAAAGAATGCGCCTTCAGTATTAAGGAAGTTTGAGGAAGCAGATAATGAAGATAGCCGTAACTGAGAGATTTATTAAACAAGAATATGGTGGCGGTAACTACTATATCAATAATGCGAATGTGAAGATGTTTGAACAATGTGGAGTACTTTTAATTCCGGTCTCAAGTTTGTTGGATATTGATGAAATAGTAGAGATGTGTGATGGCTTATTTGTGCCAGGAGGATGTGATGTAGATCCTAACTTATATGGTGAGGAATTAAATGGAAGCATTGATCCTATTTCTTTTATTGATAAGTTAGATATGGACTATATTGATGCTTTTTATAAAGCAAAAAAGCCAATTCTTGGAATATGCCGAGGTATTCAAATTCTTAATGTGTATTTTGGCGGAACTTTATACCAAGATATAAAGAATCATGATGATGGCAGATTCCATGATATAAATGTAGAAAAGAACAGCTTTCTTTATTCTATTTATCAAAAAGATAGAATAAGCGTTAATAGTTATCATCATCAAGCTATTAAAGAATTGGCTTTTAATTTAAAGCCAATTGCCTATAGTGATGATGGCTACATTGAAGCAGTAGAAGGCGATAATGTTTATGCGGTACAATTTCACCCTGAACATTATGATGGCAAGCATTTCCTAAATTATTTTGTAGATAATGTATTTGGTAAAAGATGTATCTGATGATACATCTTTTTATGTAGGAATTTCTTTCGCAATAACTAAGTAGAAAGGAAATTGATATATGATCAAAAAGGTATATACTGTGATATATACTATAAGTGAAAAGGGGAATGAAAAATATGCTTGCTAAGATATTTGAAAATGGCCGCAGTCAGGCTGTTAGACTTCCTAAAGAATGTAGATTTGATGGTGATGAAGTGTTGGTAAATAAAATTGGCGATGTGGTTGTTTTGATGCCAAAAGATAAGAAATGGTCTGGCTTATTGAAAAGCTTGGAAATGTTTTCGGATGACATTTTTGAAGAAGGAAGAGATAAAGGAAAAAATCAGGAGCGTGAGCAATTATGAAATATATGCTTGATACAAATATTTGCATATATGCTATAAAAAACGCATCTGAAACACTTTTAGATAATATTATAAGCTGCGATGAAAATGAGATATGTATCTCATCTATAACTTATGCAGAGCTTGTTACTGGAGTTATTAAAAGTAAATATCCAGAAAAGAATTTTGTTGCTTTAATAAGCTTTTTATCTTCAATTCTAGTGCTCCCTTTTGACATGTATGCTGCAGAAGTATATGGAGAAGTACGCGCTAATCTTGAAAATAAAGGAATGCCGATTGGGCCTATGGACACTCTAATCGCATGTCACGCTAAAGCTAACAACTTAACTTTGGTGACTAACAATACTAGAGTGTTTGATAGAGTGGAGGGCTTAAATGTTGAAAATTGGGCTTAATTTAAATCTATCTTAAATAATATTCAGTAACATTTAATAATTTAGTATTGGAATTCAAGGGATAGTATGTATCAAGAGATTTATCCCATCCATTTAGAATTTTTAGATATGTTTGATTAGAATATTTTCGATATCCTACACATAATACCCAATGATAATCGTATAAATTAGCACTTAATAATAATGCACATGGATGATTGTTGTTGAGTGCTTTTATTATGTTTTTTGGATGTTTATAAGATAAGTTAATTCCCTTTGTTTTATAGTATCTTTTAAGTTTTCTGGCTAAAAAGATGATTGGACCATTATGAATATATGTGTGCAATTCTTCATAAGAAATATTTTTTAGCGCTTTGTTATTAATGGAAAAATAAGAAGTAAGATTTTTAGCCAAGATACATGCACAATGATTCTTGCCACTATACATAGAAGTGGTCGCAATATTTATTTCATCTAAATTTTTAATATCATAGGCTTGATAAGATGTCTTTTCAAGGTGTTTTTCTTTAATGAATTCATATTTTATCATTAATTAAAATTATAACTAATAAATAGCGTTAGAATAAATATTATGAGTAAGACTTCGAAGTTAGATATGTTAAATGGTCCCATTTGGAAACAAATATTATTGTTCTTTTTTCCTATTATGCTTGGGACTTTCTTTCAACAGTTATATAACACTGTTGATGCGATTGTAGTTGGAAATTTCATTGGTAAGCAAGCTTTAGCAGCTGTAGGTGGTTCAACTGGTACTTTAATTAATCTTTTGATTAATTTTATTAGTGGACTAGCCGGTGGTGCTACGGTAGTAATTGCCCAATGTTATGGCAAAAGAGATGAGGATGGCATTCAAAAAGGCGTTAAATCCGGCATGTTTTTGGGTGTTGTTTTGGGATTAGCCTTAATGGTTGTCGGCATCGCCTTAGCTAGAGTATTATTGGTGTCTATGGATGTCACTGAGGATATTCTTCCCCTTGCGATAACTTATATGCGAATTTATTTATTGGGGCTTGTTCCTACAATGATATACAATGTTGGTTCTGGCGTTTTGAGAGCTATTGGCGATTCAAAAAGACCATTATATTTTCTAATCGTTTCTTGTTTTGTGAATATTATATTAGACATTTTACTAGTTTGCGTTATAGGCATGGGAGTAGAAGGGGCTGCTATTGCGACAATTGGTTCCCAACTTATTTCTTGTATATTAATTTTATATGTTCTTTCTAACAAAGATACTTTCTATCATTTCTCTTTAAGAGATTTAAGCTTTGATAAAGATTATTTAAAGAAAATTGTTATTATTGGATTGCCTACAGGCATTCAATCGGTATTATATTCAATTTCTAATTTGTTCATTAATGCCCAAGTCAATAGTTATGGTACCGATACTATCGCAGCCTTTACTGCTTTTGGCAAGATTGATGCCTTGTTTTGGATGGTATCTACTGCTTATAGCGTGGCCCTTATTACGGTTGTTGGACAATGTTATGGTGCTGGCAAATTTGATCGTTTAAAAAAGGCTGTTTGGACTTGCATTGTGATGTATTGCATTACTGCAATCTTGATTATTAGTGTATGTTATTTTGCTGGAAGCTATTTGTATCAACTATTTACTAGTGATGCTGGTGTTATTGAAATAGGTATGGATATTTTAAAATTCTTGTGCCCATATTGGATTACTTTCTGTTTTGTGGAGATTTTCTCTTCAGCTATTAGGGCTTGTGGAGAGTCAATGAAACCAATGATTATTACGGCCCTTGGTATTTGTGGCTTTAGAATTATATGGATTGTTTTTTATCCATCAACTACCGTTATTCAAACATTATATTGTTATCCAATATCGTGGGTGTTAACTAGTGCTATTTTCCTTGTATATTATTTAAAGGGTTCTTGGTTAAAACCAATTGAACATAAGGATGGTAGTATATAATATTGTTATGAAGGATATAGGACGTTTTCTAAATTTGGGGTTTACCATTATTTCGATTATCGTCCTTAGTTTATTTATAGGCTATAAGACAAATAATTATATATTGTGGATAATAATTGGGACAGTATTGTCTCTTGGCTATTTGTTTAGTTTTTTATTTAAAAGGTTATGAATTTATATAAAGTAGAAGAAATTGAAAAAGTAAAAGATGCGCTATTAAATGGCGATATTGTCGCCTTTGGAACAGACACAGTTTTTGGTTTAGCTTGCGTATATGATGATTTAAAGGCTATTGAAAAGGTATATAAGGCTAAAAATAGAGAGGCTAAAAAAGCTCTTCCAATGATGTGTGGAAGTGTTGATATGATTGATGAAGTAGCTTATGTTAGTAATAAGGCAAGAACTTTAATGAATAAGTATATGCCAGGTGCTATCACTATTATTTATAAGAAAAAGGATGTTATTCCTGATGATTGTACAAGTGGTTTAAGTACTATTGGCATTAGGATTCCTAATGATGAGTTTATTTTAAAGCTAATTAATATTGTTGGTAAGCCACTTCTAGTTACTAGCTGCAACATGTCTCATGAGCCAAATTTATACAAATGGGAAGATGTTTATAAGATAATGGAAAATAGAATTGATGGTTTAGTACAAAAGGATGCTTTAGGTAGTGGTGCTAGCACAATTGTTGACTGTAGTGGCGATGAAATAAAAATATTAAGAGATGGTCCTGTTTCCAAAGAAGAGATAATGGATCTAATAAAGGAGATTGAATGTTGAATCCGATATACGTGACAGGACATAAGAACCCTGATACAGATGCGATTGTTTCAAGTATTGCGTATGCAGAATACAAGAGAATCCATGGTTGTAACGCTGTTGCAGGACGTGTTGGTCCAGTTAGAAGTGACACTGAATATTTACTAGAACGTTTTAATTTTGATGATCCTTTGCATCTTTATACTGCTAAGTGCACTATCAGAGAAATCGATTATGATAAGGCAGTTACTGTAAAAAAAGATATCACTATTAGAGAGGCTTTAAACAAATTATTAAAGACCGCTTCTAAAACGGTATTTGTGACTAATAGTAAAAGACATTTAGAAGGAATTGTTTCTTTAAGTAATCTAAATGAGCTTTGGACTGCTAATGATAAGTATTTAGCTAAGGTTTTAAAGACAGTTACACTTGAAAATATCATCAAGACTTTAAAGGGTGAAGTAATGAATAGGGCTGATTACTTTGAAGTATCTGGCTATGTGGAAATTGCACCTACTTTAGATGGTGAGGTTCATAAGGGTGATATCGTTATTACTTCTAGTGAAAGAGTAGTTAAACAAGCTTTGAAGGCTAAGGCTGGTCTTATTATCATCATTGGTCATTTTGATACTTTTGAGGCAATGATTGATCAAATGAAACAAGCTAATGTTAATGTCATTAAGTCTAAGCTTAGTGCTTTAAAAATTTCTAAGCTTATTTATCAAGCTCCAAGTATTGAGTGTGTGATGGTTGAAGCTGATAAAGTGGTTACAGTTTTGGATAATGAGACAGTTGATGCTTGTTTAAATAAGATTTCTAAATCAAGATATCGTTCTTATCCTATTCTTGATGATAATGGTGTGGTTGTTGGTTCAATAAGTAGATATCACTTGAATAATTATCATAAAAAGCAATTAATTTTAGTTGATCATAATGAGAAGAAACAATCTATTGAAGATATTGATTTTGGTGAAATTGTAGAAATTGTTGATCATCATAGACTTGGTGATTTAGTTACTAATAATCCTATTACTATTACTACTATGGTTGTTGGTGCTACGGCTACAATTATTTCTAAGAAGTTTATAGACGAGAACATAGAGGTTCATCCTAAGATGGCTGGATTATTACTTGGTGCCATTCTTTCTGACACGATGAATTTCACAAGTCCTACAACTACTTCTCTAGATGTAGAGATGGCTAAGAAGTTAGAGGAGATTTCTGGTGTTGATAGTAATGAGCTTTATGAGGGCATTGTTTCTCATGGTGATTCTTTATTAAATAGAAGAACTGTTGATGTGTTATATGAAGACTACAAAGAATTTGTGATTAATGGTTTTAAGGTGGGTATTTCTCAAGCTACAATCAAGAATAATGATGAATATTTTGCGGTAAAAGATTCTATTAAATCTACACTAGATGATACTTCTAAGACCTCTAATCTAGATTTGATGATTTGTATGATGACAGATATTTATGGCGCTGGTTCTTATGTTTTAGCTAGCGGAAATAAACATGATGTTGTTAAGCTTATGTATCCTGATTATGATGAAAATAAGATGGTTAGTAAACTAGTTTCACGTAAGAAACAAATGCTTCCTGGTATTATTGAGGTGCTTTCTTAATGAGAACACTTTTTAAGCATACACATTTAATTGTTGATGATTATCGTGAATATATTGATGGCGCTTTGCTTAAAAATGATGAATATATTGAGGATGTTTTTGTCAATTCTAACAAGGTTGATAATATTTCATACGACCAAGAAGTTGACTTACATGGGAAATTATTGCTTCCTAAGTTTTTAGATCTTTCTTTATTAGATAATAATCAAGTTGTGGTAGATCCTTTAAAAGGCGAGATTAATACTAATAAAGCCATTATGCTTGGGAATAGCGATGCGTACTTAACTGATGTTTCAATCGATTATGATGGCTATTATAATTTGTTTAAGAATATGACAGGTTTTGATGCCTATAATCCAGGTTTAGTTAATAAGGCGTTCTATGACTATGATAAGTATGTTGAGATTGATGGTGGCCTTGATAAAGATGTTTTAAATGTTGTTTATAAATTGATTAGAAAAGATCGCATCATTTTAATTGGTGATGTTTTATCTGGTGTTAGAAAACTGTTGGAATGTAAAGCTAACTATAATGAGATCTTGATGATGTCTAGTTTAAATGCCTATCGCTTATTTAAGATGGATAAGCAAGTTGGTTCGCTTATCAAGGGCAAGAAAGCTTTATTGATGGTTTGCGATGATGATTTTAAGGAAGTAGAAAATGTATAAATTTTATCTTAGAGTAGCTGTTTATTTATTTTGTTTCTTTTTGACTCTTATCGGACTTAGAGCTTTTGACTTTAATCGTTTTATTAAAAAGGGCTATGTTGTGTCAGCTTGGATATTGTACTTTATTATTGCGTTTTCTTTAGCTTATCTATTTGGCTCATTTTTGATGTCCATTATTTATTATTTCTATTAATGATATAATTGTTTAGTATGTATACATTATCTGTTGCGTTACCTTATGTACTTGTATCATTTATTATTTCTTTCCTATTAACGCCAATAGCTAAGAAAATTGGTTTAGCCACTAATGCGTATGCGTTAGAAAATAAGAGAACAGTACACCATGGTAAGATAGTTAGAATTGGTGGAGTGGCCATGTATCTTGCGTTTGTCGCTACAATGGCTATTTTCGTACACCCCGATAGTACTTTTGATGCGATTCTTGTTGGCGCTTGCATTGTATTTGTTGGTGGTTTAATTGATGATATGTTTGATTTAAAGCCTATCATTAAACTAATGTTTCAAATTGCGGCAGCAGTATATGTAACTTTGTTTGGTAAGATTCAAATAAATGAGTTAAATCTTCCTTTTATTACTATTAATATTGAACCTATCTATTTTATTATTTCCATTATTTGGATTGTTGGCGTTACTAATGCGATTAATTTAATTGATGGTTTAGATGGTTTATCTAGTGGCATTTCAATAATTGTATTGTGTGTAATTGGCTTTATTGCCTATAAGATGCGCAGAATTGATGCCTCTATTGTAGCTTTAATTATGGTGGGTGCTATTGGTGGAGTGCTTCCTTATAATTTCCATCCAGCTAGCATCTTTGTTGGTGATTCAGGTGCGCTATTTATGGGCTATATGATTTCTTGTCTATCACTGCTAGGATTTAAATCGAGTGCGTTTATTTCGCTTGTTTTCCCATTGATTATTTTGTTTGTACCTCTTGCGGATACCTCTCTTGCGATAATAAGAAGAAAGCTTAAGGGGCAAAAGATTTCTGAGGCTGATAGAAGCCACTTACATCATGTCTTGATGTACAAGATTGGTCTATCTCATCGTAATACAGTTCTTCTTTTGTATCTAGTTACTTTATTGTTTGGGGCTGATGCGATATTGATTTTCTTCCATCAAAAAGCCGGATTTATTGTGCTGGGTATCCTTTGTTTAATTGCTTGGATATTTATTGAATTAACAGGTATGATTAATCCTAAGGTTCATCCTTTGGTTGGCTTATGTAGGAGGATTACTGGACATCCTAAAAAGAGTAATGATGCGTTTTTTGAGGCAAATAAGATTGATCACAATGCTTAAGAAACTGTTAATAATATTAAATTTATTTATTTTAGTGGGTTGTAGTAGTTCAAGAGAAGACTACTACATCCTTTCTTTTAATAATGAATCTATTGCGGTTGGCTATGATGATGTTAATGATGTTGACACAAGCTTATTAGATTCTTTCTCTACTATTTCAAATAAGGATAAAAATATTGTTTCTAGTATTACTGTTTATACAAGTGATGTTGGTGATGTTTATTTAAATGGAACAATTTTAAACAAGGGCATCAAGGAAACTTGCGATGTTTTAAATGGCGAATATGGTGAAAAAAATGGTCATGTTTGTCTTTTAAGTAAAAGAGTACATGGCCATAATAATTACATCTTACTTTATAGTGATATCTTAAGTGATGATTTAGACAAGATTGATCATATTGTGGTGGAGTATAAGTAACTATTTGTTTGATAATTCTCCTCTTAAATCGCTTTCCATTTGAGCTTTGATTTCTTCTTTAGAAAGATTTTGACTAAATAGATAATACAATTTAGCTACAGCAGCTTCACTGGTCATATCATACCCAGATATAGCGCCAGCTTGTTTTAAAGCGTTACTTGTTTCATATGTGCCAAGCTTAACTTTGCCATGAGGACATTGTGAACAGATGGTTACTATTGTTCCTTTTTCAAATGCTTTTTTAATAATAGGCAGAAGTTCGCCATCATTATCAGGCACGTTGCCACTGCCAAATGTTTCGATTACAACTCCTTTTAAGTCAGATGTCATAATTGATTCAAATAGTTCAAACTGAATACCAGGGAATATTTTTATAACACCAATTGGAGTCTTCTTTAGTTTTCTAAGATTTATTTTTCCATTGCGTTTAGGCAATAATAAATTTTCTCTAATATCAATGCCAATTCCAGCTTCACCAAGGGATGGATAGTTTGGCGATGTAAAGGCGATTAGCCCATCACTAGAAAATTTAATCGATCTATTTCCTCTTAATAGTTTTCCGCCAAAATATAAACATACTTCATTTATTCTTGGATTAGAGGCAATCATGATTGAAGTAATTAGATTGTCTTTGGCATCGTTTCTTATTTCGCACAAAGGTATTTGTGAGCCAGTAAAGATAACCGGTTTAGAATTATTTTCTAGCATAAAGGATAGGGCACTAGCGCTATAGGCCATTGTATCTGTGCCATGTAATATTACAAAGCCATCATATTTATCATAGTTATTAAATACTGTTTCGCCTATTTTATTCCATTCATTTAATGAGATATTGCTGGAGTCTAAAATTGGATTAAGGGCCATGATGTCCCATTTTGGCATCATTGGATCTTTAAGTTCAGGAATGTTGTCTATTTGTCTTAAGAAGGCGTCCATTTCTGGGACATAGCCTTTTTCAGTTCTAGTCATGCCGATTGTTCCACCGGTATAGATAATTAATATTTTTGAATTGTTCATACCATTCTATTATTCCACTAATGTATAATATTTTTCAAAGTTATATAAAGTTATAAAGAGTTATATAAGAAAAGAAAAGTTATATAAGGATGGTCCATGGGAAATCCATTTACGTTATCATTTGGTAAAATACCATTACAGTATATATCTAGAATTGAAGACACAAGCAAAGTGGTAGATACTTTTAATGCGGTTGAGCCATCAAATCAAATTTTTATGATAAGTGGTGTTAGGGGGATCTGGAAAAACGGTTTTAATGACCAGCATTTCTAAAGAGCTTTCAAAAGATGATCGATGGGAAACTATTGAACTTAATGTAACAAGAGACATATTGCTTGGTTTTGCCTCAAAATTATATGCATTAAAGGGAATGCATAGGATTTTTATTAATGCCAAGATAGATTTATCTTTGTTTGGAATCGGCGCCAGCATTGAAAAGGCGGTTCCTGCTAACGATATAGAAACGGCTATTACAGATATGCTTGAGCTATGTAAGAAACAGGGAAAGAGAATTTTGGTGAATATTGATGAGGCAACTAATAGCGAGTATATAAGACAGTTTTCATATGCTTTTCAAATTTTTTTAAGACAAGACTTGCCCGTTTTCCTTATAATGACTGGTTTATATGAAAATATCTATAATCTTCAAAATGATAAAAGCCTCACCTTCTTATATAGGGCTCCTAAGATAATGCTGGAACCGTTAAATATTAATGCGATAGCTGATAAGTACGCAAATATATTCGGTGTAGATAAAAAGAATGCATATAAGATGGCTTTATTAACCAAAGGCTACCCATTTGCTTTCCAGGTTATGGGTTATCTATATTATGAAAATGGTGGAGATATTGATGGTTTGCTTACAAAATATGATCAATATTTAGAAGAATATGTATATGACAAGATTTGGATGGAGCTTTCTTCCCTTGATAAGAAGGTGATGATTACTATTTCTTCTACATCAAAAAATAAGGTTAAAGATATTAGGGAAGAATTAGGCATGAATCCAAGCCAGTTTTCGGTATATAGGGATCGATTAATTAGAAAAGGTTTAATTAAAAGTGGCGAATATGGAACTGTTGAATTAACTTTACCTAGGTTTGAGGTGTTTGTGAATAAGCGCAAATATATAATGGATATGGAGATATAGATGTTTTATATAGGCGAGAACGTAGTAATTAAGGGTGATGTAAAGATTGGTGATAATAGCAGTGTTTGGCATAATACCACTATTAGGGGTGATAACAATTCTATTAAAATTGGAAATAATACTAATATCCAAGATAATTGTGTTGTTCATGTTGACAAGAATTATCCAGTAAATATAGGCGATAATGTGACGATAGGCCATGGCGCAATTATTCATGGCTGTACGATTGGAAATAATTGTTTGATAGGCATGGGAGCGATTATTTTGAATGGTGCAGTTATTGAAAACAATTGCTTAATTGGTGCAGGATCTTTAGTTACTGAAAATGAGTTAATTAAAAGCGGTAGTGTCGCTTTTGGCAGTCCTTGTAAGTTTAAAAAAGAAGTTGATGATAATGTCATCAAGATGATTAAGGACAATGCGTTAAACTACGTTAAAGAAGCTAAGGAAGAATTAATGGAAAAGAATAATATAATATTAAAAAAGGAGAAAAATATGATTGATCAAAATTGTGCTTATTGTGTAGAGGGTGAATTACTAGATGCCTTCGGTATTAAGATTTGTGAACTAGAGACTTCTAAAGTATATCTTTTTAAGGAGCAAAGCCATTTAGGAAGAGTAGTTGTTGCGCATAAACAACATGTTGGCGAACTAGTTGAATTAAGTAAGGAAGAAAGAGCTGCTTATCTTGAGGATGTTTGTAAGGTGGCTAATGCAGTACATGAAATTTTTAATCCTAAGAAGGTAAACTATGGTGCTTATGGCGATACTGGGCATCACTTGCATTTCCATTTAGTTCCTAAGTATGAAGATGGATATGAATGGGGCGGTGTTTTTGCGATGAATCCTAAGGAGAAATTCTTGAGTGATGAGGAATATAAAGAAATCATTGAAAAATATCGTAAGGTTCTTTGTAAGTAAATGGTAAAAATGTAAGCATTTTCACTGTAAAATGTGTTGATTTTTCATTATTAAATGGTATGATTATCTTGTCCATGAAGAGAGGTGGAGAGACAAGCTCAGTGAAGCCTCAGCAACCAGTAAGAAATTATTAGGTGCTAATGCTTGATCGATGGGATTAATCATCAAAATAACCCATCATTATTTGATGGGTTTTCTTATTTTTGTGGACATGATTTAGGAGGAATAGAAAATGGAAAAAGAAAGCGTTGGTAAGATCCTTCTTGGTAAGTGGGATACTAAGACTATCGTTGGTGTCGCTATTGGTGTTGCGTTGTTTGGTGTATTAATGGACTATGCTTCTATTAAGGTATTCACAAACACTAACTTAACTTTAGCTATGATTGTGCCTGTTATCGTTGGTGGCTTATTTGGCCCTCTTCCTGCTGCACTTGCTTGTGGTCTTGGAAACTGTTTAGCTGACTTAATCGGTGGCTGGGGAATGTGGTTTGACTGGTCAATCGGTAATGCATTCTTAGGTTTCTGTGTTGGTTGTCTAAGATTATATGGTGCTGATATTGAAAATGGTAAGTTTGAAGTTAAGCAAATGATTATTTATGTAGTTGTTGCGATTGTTGGCAATGCGCTTGCATTTGGTGTAATTACACCTATCTTCTCTGCATTACTATATCAATCAGAGCTAAATATTACATTCATTCAATCTTTAACTGGTGGTATTTCTAATACTGCAGTTCTAGTTATTGCTGGTATTCCAATTCTTAAGGCACTTGCTTCTAGAAGCGCAAAGTCTACTAACTTAACAAAAGAATAATTATGAATAAAGAGCCTATTATTGAATTTAAGGATTTCAGTTTTAGATATAAGTCTCAAACTGAGCCTACGCTAAAGAATATTAATTTAACAATCAATAAGGGAGAAAAGGTTTTACTACTTGGTCCTTCTGGATGCGGCAAGTCTACTTTGGCTAACTGTATCAATGGCATTGTACCTTTCTCTTATAAAGGCGAAATCAAAGGTTCTTGTAAGATTGCTGGAGTGGAAACTTCCACTTCCAGCATTTTTAAATTAAGTTCTGTGGTTGGAACTGTCTTACAGGATTCAGATGCCCAATTCGTTGGTCTTTCTGTTGGTGAAGATATCGCTTATGCTTTGGAAAACAATATGGTACCTAGAGCGACAATGCTTGAAAAAGTAGATAAGGCTGCTAAGATGGTTCATATTGAAGACCATATTAATTCTGTTCCTTACAATCTTTCTGGTGGGCAGAAACAAAGAGTTTCGCTTGCTGGTATTATGCATGATGATGTGCAAATTCTTTTATTTGATGAGCCTCTTGCTGCTTTAGATCCACAAATGGGTAATCAAGCTATTGAGCTTATTGATGAAATTAAAAAAGAAAATGATAAGACTGTGTTAATTATTGAGCACCGTCTTGAGGATGTTTTATATAGACCTGTTGATCGTATCATTTTAATGAATGATGGTGAAATAATCGAAGATACTACTCCTGATAAGCTTTTATGTAGTGGCAAACTTCATGAAAATGGCATAAGAGAGCCATTGTATCTAAGTGCTTTAAAGATGGCTGGATGTCAATTTAGTGAAGAAGATCATCCAAGTGATATCTTTTCTATGAAGCTTGATAAGTATAAGGATCAACTTGTTTCTTACTTTAATGAAGTCAAAACCAATAAAAAAGAAGTAAGTGATGAAGTTTTACTTGATGTTAGAAATGTTTCTTATATTTATAAGAATCATTCTAAGAAAGTATTGGATGATGTTTCTTTTAAAATTCACAAGGGTGAGAAGATTGCGATTATCGGCAAAAATGGTGCTGGTAAGTCTACTGTTGCCAAGATGATTTGCGGTGTTGTTAGACCTCTTGATGGTGAGATTTATATAAATGGTGAGAATTATTTAAAGTTCTCTATTAAAGAAATTGGCCAAAAGATTGGTTATGTCATGCAGAATCCTAATCAAATGCTTGTTAAGGATATTATTAAAGATGAAGTGGCTCTTGGTTTAACTTTACATGGCTTAAGCCAAGAAGAGATTGATAGCCGTATTGAAGAGGCTTTAAAGATGTGCGAACTATGGCCTATGCGTAATTGGCCTGTTGGCGTTGTAAGCTATGGCCAAAAAAAGAGAATCACTATTGCTTCTATTTTGGCTATGAAACCAGATATTATCATTCTTGATGAGCCTACTGCTGGTCAAGATTATAAGGTTTATACTGAAATCATGTCTTTCTTAGAGGATTTAAATAAGAATTATGGAATAACTATCTTATTTATTACTCATGATATGCATCTAGCTATTGAGTATACAGATAGAGCTATTGTTTTTGCGGAAGGCAAGTGTGTTGGCGATGATTCTGTTTATAAGATCCTTTCTAATAATGAAATTATTGAAGAGGCTAACTTAAAACAAACTTCTTTATATACTTTGGCTAAGAGAATTGGACTTGATCCTGAAAAGTTTATTGATTCTTTTATAGCTGAGGAAAGGAGAATTAATCATGAATCATAGTAATATTATCAATTTAATTCCTGGCACTACCTACTTACATAGATTAACTGGTACTACAAAAGTGAGATTGTTTTTAGTTCTTATTGTCTATGTCATGATGTCATTTGACTTGCCTCTTATCGCTCCAATTTTTGTATTGGCTTTAATTGGACTTATTTCACTAAGACCAAATTGGAAGACGCTTAAGCCTATTGTGATAATTGTAGTATTAATGAATTTATTTAATCTATTTTTATTCTGGCTTGCTGATCCACATTATGGACTGCCTTTAAATGGTGATGATACTGTATTATTTGCGTTTAACTCATATCTTGTAGTCACAAGAGGAACACTATGGTACATCATTGTAAGATTTATTAAGATGATTACTTCGTTCTTGGTGTCAATGTGTTTTATTATTTCAATTACACCAAGTGAGATTGCGGCTGGTTTTACTTCAATCGGTCTTTCTTATAAGTTTGGTTCAATCATTGAGATTGCGTTTAGATACATTCCTGATATTTCAAGAGATTATGAAAATATCAGTGTTTCTATGCAATGTAGAGGCCTTGAACTAGATAAGAAAAAAGTTAGACCTATTGAGCGTATGAAACAGATTGTGCTTATTCTTATTCCACTTGTCATTACTTCTTTTGATAGAGTAAATGATATCGCTAATGCGATGGATTTAAGAGGTTTTGGTAAGTATAAGAAGAGAACTTATTATTCTGAACATGAAAAGATTAAAGGTGAAAATATTTTTGTTGCTTTCTATATTCTAATTTTGGCGCTAATCATTATATACTTTGTGTATAATATTGTAGTCACAAGACAAACTAAAATGTGGATATACTGGTAATATGAATTTTAGAGAAATATTTTTAGAAAATTTAGAGACTTTAAGAGATTTGCTTAAAATTAATTCTGTTTATGATGAAAATAGCGCATCTTTAGAATGCCCTTATGGTAAGGGAGCTAAAGATGCTCTTTTGTTTATGAGGGATTTGGCTATTAAAGATGGCTTTATTGTCAAGGAATATGATAATGAAGCAATTTCTATTAGCTATGTTTCAAAGGATGATCGAAGAATTGATGTGGCTAGTCACTTGGATGTTGTTTCGGTTGATGATAAATGGCTAACTGATCCATTTGGTGCGGTTGTAAAAGATGGCAAGATTTATGGCCGAGGCACTAGTGATATGAAGACAGCTGCCTTCCTTACTTATCTTTGCCTAAAACTATTAAGAGATAAATACCCTGATACAACAAATGAGATTAGAATTGTTTACGGAAGTGATGAAGAGCGTACAATGGCTGATATGCATAAGTATTATTCAATGGTAAAAGAGCCATTGTTTGCGTTTTCTCCAGATGGTACTTTCCCAATGGCGATTGGTGAAAAAGGTGCTTTGATGTGGACTTTAAGTGGCGAGTATAACGGTGTTATTGAAAGCTTAGATGGCGGTATTCAGTGCAATATTGTTCCTCCTATTTGTAAGGCTACTTTAATTAATAATATTTATACAGATGATTTAAAAAAATATATAGCTGACAATCATATTGATGGAATTGTTGAAGAGTCTAATGGTAAAACTGTTATTACTGTAAATGGCAAAGCGGTTCATTGTTCATATAACTGGTTAGGTATAAATGCGATTATTGTTTTATTAAGAGCGATAAGTGATGTCACAAATGATAAGTTGTCTAAGAATATAGTAGATATATTGGGTGAAAACTTTGGCGATGGATTAGATAGCAAGAGTGGCGAGGAATTTGGTACTTGTCTTACAGTTAATCTTGGTGTTTTAAAGATTAATGATGGAAAATTGTTTGCCCAAGTTGATGGTAGATATCCTAGCAGTATTACAAGCGATGTTTTGACTAAGCGTTTTAAGGAAAAGTGTTTAGTTAATGTATCTCTTGATTATGATGATCCAGCTACGCTATGTGATATCAATGATCCTTACGTAAGGACTTTACTTGATACTTATAGAGAAGTTACTCACGATGATAGTGATCCTTTCATTTCAGGCGGTGTTTCTTATTCTAAGGTATTTAAGCATTGTGTTACTTTTGGACTTAGTGTTAGTGGTAAGCCACATATGGCTCATATGGCTAATGAGTATGTGGAGATAGATGATTGTGTTAGTGCTTTTGAAATTTATTACAAGGCACTTGAGAAACTTTCTTTTTTGGAGGATAAATAATGAAGAAAATGTTGGTGTTTCAAACAGACTTCACTTATGCGGAAGGTGCTGTAGCTAGTATGTATGGTGTTTGTAAGAGTGTTGATGAGGATATTGAGCTTATCACTGCTACTCATCAAATACCTCAATATGATACCTGGTCTGCTTCTTATAGACTGTATCAATATATTGACTTTTGGCCAAAGGGAACAATTTTTGTTTCTGTAGTTGATCCAGGTGTTGGTACTTCAAGAAGAGCGTGTGTAGCTAAGACTAAAAATGGATATTATATCGTTACTCCTGATAATGGAAGTTTGACTCATGTTTATAATAAGTGGGGAATAGAGGAAGTAAGACAAATTGATGAGTCTATTAATAGACTCAAAAGAGATGACAATGGTTATGTTTCAATTTTCCATGGTCGTGACTTATTTGGCTATTGTGCAGCTAAGTTAGCTAGTGGAAAAATATCTTATGAAGAGGTTGGCCCTAATTATCCTGTAGAAGAAATCGTTAGGCATAATATCCCTACTTCTAAGGTAGAAGGAAACAAAGTTTCTGGAATGTTTGAGATTAAGGATCCTAACTTTGGTAATCTTTGGACTAATATTCCATTGGATGATTTTAAGTCATTAGGTTTTAAGATTGGCGATAAGGTTAAGACTAAGATTTATAAGAATGATGAATTGGTATATGATTGGACCCTTCCTTATTATGATTCTTTCGGAAAGGCAGAGAATCATAGCGTGATGATATACAACAATGAATTAAATAAGATGGCTGTTGCCGAAGTTGTTGGTAATTTGTGTAAGGATTATAACTTGGATTTTGGATTAGATTATAAGGTGGTATTTGAACATGAATAAGTTATTGGTTTTTCAAACAGATTTTGGATTAGACGATGGCGCTATTAGTGCTATGGAAGGCGTTTCTTTTGGCGTTTCAAGAGACTTGAATATTCGTCATTTGACACATAATATTCCTCAATACAATATTTTTGATGCATCATATCGTTTATATCAAGCAATTAATTATTGGCCAGAGGGTACTGTTTTTGTTTCGGTTGTTGACCCAGGAGTTGGTAGTTCTAGAAAAAGCGTTGTCGCTAAGACTTCTACTAATCAATATATTGTTACTCCAAACAATGGCACATTAACACATATTCATAAGTTTGTGGGTATTGAAGAAGTTAGAGAAATCGAAGAGAGAGTTAATAGATTAAAGGATTCTGAACTTTCTTATACTTTCCATGGCCGTGATGTTTATGCCTATACTGGTGCTAGACTTGCTTCAGAGACAATTGATTTAGCTGGTGTTGGTCCTAAGCTTGATTTAAGTGAAATAGTTGATCTTGAATTATTTGGATGCAAAGAGATTGAAAATGGTGTTATGGGTCAAGTTGATATTCTTGATGTAAGGTTTGGCTCTCTTTGGACTTCTATCCCTTATGAAGAATTCAAAAAAGTTGGTTTCAAGTTTGGTGATAATGTTTTAGTTAAAATCTACAATAAAGATAATGTTGTTTATACAGGAACAATTGATTACGGTAAGTCTTTTGCGGATGTGCCAGTTTCTACGCCTGTAATTTACATGAATAGCGCTTATCATATTGCCGTGGCAATTAACCAAGGATCTTTCGCAAAGGCTTATGGCATTGGCGTAGGTAGTGATTGGAAGATTACTATGCAAAAGGTAAATGATTAAAAAATCTAAAGTTCTTATTTGTTATTGTTTGTTTCTAGAACGTATGAGAATAGCTTGCTTAAGCCAGGCTTTAAAAAGCGTTTTATAATATTAAAGAGGATAATTATGCTAGATATAAAAAAGAATGTGGAAGATGATAAGATAACTTTACAGCTTAAAGGCAGGCTCGATACAACAACCGCCGATAACTTGCAAGAAATCGTTAATGATCTTCCAGAAGTAAAAACTTTAATTTTCGATTTTAAGGAACTTGATTATATTTCTAGTGCTGGTTTGCGTATTCTCTTACAACTTCAAAAGCAGATGATGGACAAGGGCGAAATGATTGTTGAAAACTGCAATAGCAGTGTTCTAGAAGTATTTGAAATAACTGGTTTCAAGGATTTCTTAACTATTAGATGATGGGCAATTGCCCATTTTTCTTTTGGATAAATTTGATGTTTGCGCACAATGAGCATAAAAAATAAGCAAGAAAGTCAAAATGAAAAAAAGAAATTATGAACAAATTATTTAAAACTCCTTAATTAGAAAATCTGTAAAATTATTAATATATGGATTATTGTTTTCTTTTTTAGAAAAGGCACAATATGATTTACTTATGGTCTCACCATTTCTTACAAGAGGAATTCTTTTGATAGATGTGTCAAACCATTCTTGTTTTCCTAAAACATCAATAGGCATATAGCCTTGTGCGCTTATTATTTTTAGTCTTCCTTCTTGAATAGATTTCACAAAAATAATTTCTGATTTGATGCCGACAATTTTTTTGTAATATTGTTTTTCTTCTTCACTAGTATCACCACCCGAAACAAGAATACAAGGTATGTCTTTTAAATCGTTTATTTCGATTTTGTTTAATTTGGATAGTTTATTATTAGCGGATACATCAACATAGATGATGCTAGTAGACAAGATCAAATTATTATATGAGCTTGAAAAAGCCCTTCTTTGGTCATTTAAGATAAGATCCACTTTTCCACTTTCAACATCCTCATATAATTGTTCATGGCTGCCAGATTTCACATTAACTACCACATTAGGATTTTTTTGTGAGAAAATTTTGATCGCATTTTCAAATTCGTTGCCATGATAGCCATCATAGTAACCTAAATTTAAGGTGTTGTGTTTATTCTTTATTTCATTAATTAGATTATTTAAATCATTAGTGATGTTAAGAGATTTTTCATAGAAAAGTTCGCCCTCTTTGGTTAAAGAAAAAGTTCTATTATGCCTATCTAATAGTTTTACACCTAGTTCTATTTCTAATTTTTTAATTTGTTGAGAAATAGCTGACTGTGAGATATGACATTTTTCACTTGCTTTATAGAAATTCTTTTCTTCAACAACGGCTTGAAAATACTCTATTTCCTTTAGTAACATAATTAAATTATATATTGATAAGTATAGCTTATCAATTTAATTAGTAATCGAAATTGATTGAATCATAATTGAAATATAAATTAATGATGGAGGAAATATGAATTTAATTATTTATTATTCAAGAAGTGGTGAAAACTACAGCAATGGTCGTATTGTTTCTTTAAAGAAGGGCAATAGTAAAATTTGTGCAGAGTATATTAAGGAAGCTGTTGGTGGCGACTTATTTGAAGTTGAAACAGTTAATGATTATTCAAAGGATTATCATACTTGTACTTTAGAAGCTAAAAAAGAATTGGAAGAAGGCATTCATCCAAAGCTAAAGAAATATTTGGATAATGTTAGCAGATATGACAATATCTTTATCTGTGGGCCTTGTTGGTGGGGAACATATCCGATGGCTATTTTTAGTTTACTTGAAAAATTGAATTTAAAAGATAAGAATATCTTACCATTAATGAGCCATGAAGGAAGTGGTCTAGGTAATTCTATTAGAGATTTAAGAAAATATAGCAATCATATTAAAACAGGTTTAGCAGTTTGTGGTAGTGATGTAGATAAGGCTAAGGATACTGTTTATAAATGGGCGAAGGAGAATATTTAATGAAAGATGTAATGTTGCTTGCAGGAGCTGGCCAAATTGGGATGGCCATCGCTAGAAGAATGGGGACTGGCAAAAAGATTATTGTTGGGGATAAGAATATTGATAATGCCAACAACATTTGTAAGGTTATGAATGATGCCGGGTTTGATTGTGATGCTACTTTGATGGATCTTAGCAGTAGAGAATCAATTAAAGAGTTTATTAATAAAGGGCTAAACTATGGTGAAATAAAGATGCTTGTAAATGCGGCTGGAGTCTCACCTAGTCAAGCTTCTATTGAAATGATTCTAAAAGTTGATTTATATGGCACTGCTGTTTTGCTTGAAGAGGTAGGAAAAGTTATATCTAAAGGCGGTGTTGGTGTTACTATTTCTAGTCAGTCTGGATTTAGAATGAAACAACTAACAGCCAAAGAAGATGAAGAGTTGGCTATTAGGGATTGTGAAGAACTATTATCACTAGATTTATTAAAAGAAGAGAATATTAAAGATACTTTGCATGCTTATCAATTAGCTAAAAGATGTAACGAGAAAAGAGTTATGGCAGAGTCGGTTAAGTGGGGAAAAAGAGGCGCTCGATTAAACGCAATAGCTCCAGGTATTATCGTGACTCCATTGGCAATCGATGAATTTAATGGAATAAGAGGTGATTTCTATAAAAATATGTTTGCCAAGTGTCCTGCAGGAAGACCTGGAACTGCTGATGAAGTGGCTAATGTAGCTGAACTTCTAATGAGTGATAAAGGAAGCTTTATCACCGGTTCCACTTTCTTGATGGATGGTGGAGCAACTGCTTCTTATTACTATGGACCTTTAAAGCCACAAGATTAACTCCGTTTGGAGTTTTCTTTTTATACTAGAGATAATTAGCCCTTACGGCTATAAAATACACCTATTGGGCTGATTATCCTGCGTTTTTATGCTTATAGCGAGCCCCAAGATGGTAAAAACACCTCGATTGGGCTGATTATCTGATATAATTATTGCGTAAGTATTATTATCAGATTGATCGCATCTAACAAAACGAGGTATCTTATGATTGGAAGAAAAGAAGAAATTGAGACTTTAAATAAGCTTTACAATAGTAATAAATCACAATTTGTGGCGATATATGGCCGTAGAAGGATTGGAAAGACTTTTTTAATCAATGAAGTATTTCGCAATAAAATTACGTTTCGTCATGCCGGACTTTCTCCAATAGAGAATGATGAAGTTGCAAGTGAAAATCCAACAAGAAGACAGCTAAAACATTTCTATAATTCCTTGATTTTACAAGGCATGAAAAAAAGTAGCTGCCCAACTAATTGGATGGATGCGTTTTTGATGCTTGAAAGGTTTCTCCAAAGTATTGATGATGGAACAAGACAGCTTGTTTTTATTGATGAACTTCCTTGGCTAGATACTCCGAAATCTGGATTTATTACGGCTTTTGAAGGGTTTTGGAACACATGGGCATGCGCTAGAAGTAATTTGATGCTGATAGTATGCGGCAGCGCTACTTCTTGGATGAAAGACAAATTAATTAATAATCATGGTGGACTTTATAATAGACTAACTTATGAGATTAAACTTGCCCCTTTTACATTAGGCGAATGTAAAGAATATTTTGATAGTGAAAACGTTAAATTATCTAAATATGATATTGTTCAATCATATATGATATCTGGAGGTATTCCGTATTATTTGGGATATTACCAAAATGGTTTAAGCTTAGCACAAAATGTTGATGCAATTTTCTTTAAGGAACAGGCTCCTTTGAAGAATGAATTTGAGCGATTGTTTAATTCGATTTTTAGAAATCCAGAAATGATGATGAAAATTATTAGAGTAATTGGGTCAAAACATTATGGATATACTCGAAATGAGATTGCACAAAAAGTTGGGATAGCTAAAGGTGGAACTTTAACCGATTATCTTTCTGCTTTAATAGCAAGTGATTTTATAGTTAAGTACGTTCCTTTTGGATGCAATAAAAAAGAAGTATATTACAAGCTAATCGATCCGTTCTGTAATTTTTATTTGAATTTTATGGATGGTGAAGAATCACTTAGCGATGATTTTTGGCTTTCAAATATTTCTTCTCAAAAAGTCGAGACTTGGCGAGGAATTGCGTTTGAAGGAGTTTGTTTTAATCATATAAAACAAATTAAAAAAGCATTAGGCATTAGTGGTGTTGCCACTAATCAATCCGCTTGGTCAAAGAGGAGCGAAGAAGAAACAGGAACACAAATCGATTTAATCATTGAGAGAAAAGATGATGTTGTGAATATGTGCGAGATAAAATTTTCCGGCAATGAATTTGTGGTGGATAAGAACTATGATAAGATTCTTCGAAATAGAATAGGATTACTGGAGAATGAGGTTTCTTCTAAAGCAGCTATTCATAGTACTTTAATTACTACGTTTGGATTGAAATATAATGAATACAGTGGTGATTTTGTCAAAGTAATAACGATGGATGATTTATTTGAATAAATATTTTATTCGCTTTTATATAATAGGGACAAAGAGGTTTGTATATGTCTAAATATGTTTTAACTAATTGTTTTATCTTAGATGGTTCTAAAGATATGAAGCCATATATCAGTAATGTATATGTGGATGACGATAAGATTACTAAAATAAGTGATGAGATTTTTTCTGATTATGAAGTAATTGACTTAAAGGGCAAGTATCTAATGCCTGGTCTAATTAATATGCACGTGCATTTAGCTGGTAATGGTAAGCCGCAGAAGAAACAAAGAGATAATGAAAAGCTTGTAAAGATTATTTTTGCGACTGCTATTGGAAGATTTGTGGCTAAAAAATTAGTTGAAAAATATGCCAATATTGAACTAATGTCTGGTGTTACCACGATTAGAACGGTTGGTGGCCTAAGAGATTTGGATAGTAAGACAAGAGATAAAATCAATGCTGGTAAATTGGTTGGCCCTAGAATACTCTGCAGCAATACAGCTATTTCGGTTCCTGGTGGCCATATGGCAGGTAGTGTTGCCAAGGCTTGCGAAAGCGTTGATGAAGCTCTAGCGTTTATGGATCAGCTAAAAGAAGAAAATGTTGATTTAATTAAATTGATGATTACTGGCGGGGTAATGGATGCTAAGGAAAAAGGTGTCCCCGGCCAACTAAAAATGAATCCGAGTATGGTTAAGCAGTGTTGTGATAAAGCACATAAACTTGGCTATCTTGTTTCAGCTCACGTTGAAAGCTTAGAGGGCGTTAAAGTAGCTCTTGAGAATGGCGTTGACTCAATTGAACATGGTTCTGTTTTGGACGACGAGGCAATTAAACTTTTTAAAGAACAGAATGCTTTCTTGATTTGTACAATTTCTCCAGGCATTCCATACGCTTTGTTTGATCGAAGTGTAGCTAATACTAGTGAGGTAGAAAAATATAATGGTGAGATTGTTTTAAATGGTTTTATTGAAGGATCTAAGAAGGCTCTTGAGAACAATATTCCAGTAGGCCTTGGTAATGATGTAGGTTGTCCTTGGATTAGCCAATATGATTTTTATAGAGAACTTGTTTATTTTCATAAATATGTTGATGTTAGTAATGCCTTTGCCTTGCATAGTGCGACACTGGTTAATGCTAAGCTTGCGGGAATTGATTCAATTACTGGTTCTATTGAGGCAGGAAAGTGTGCTGATATGATAGTTACTAGTAAAAATCCATTAGATGATTTAAATAATTTAAGAAATATTGATATGGTTATAAGAGGCGGCAAGATTATTAATAATCCCAAAGTTAATCGCAATGAATATGTTGATTCTTATTTAGATGAATATTGTTGTGAAAGATAGTAAATTACAAATTGATACGTGTCATGTCTTATATTTTAAGAAATGCAAAAGAGAAATATTTGTTAATGATTAAATAAAGATAACCAATAATGGTACTGGTGCTACTTATGATACCGTTGCGTTTTTTTATTATGTAGTGTGTAAAGATAAGATAAGCATTAGTCAATTACCAATCACCTAAAGGTAATGGGTTTCCGTCTTAAAAAATTTCTATGAAGAATATGTAGACAAAAGGGATTTATTAGAAACAAATAATCGTTATAATTAATACGTGAATAAAGAGATAAAAGATTACTTGTGCATTATATTTTGGTCATTTATTTTCGCGCTTAGCTGTAATCTTTTTATTGTGCCATTTGGCTTATATAATGGTGGCATTATTGGCGTAGCACAGCTTATTCGAACTTTTTTAGTCGATGTATTACACATTAATTTAAATATCGATTTAACAGGTATTACTAATTTAATTATTAATATACCTTTGCTTATTATTTCTCTAAAGGTGTTAAATAAAAAGTTTGTGTATAAAACAATTATTTCCGTTTTGTTTCAAACAATAGCGTTTTCTTTATCTTTTAAGGCATCGCCTATTTCTGATGAATTAGCTAGCATTATAGTTGGTGGGGCAATTTCTGGTTTTGCGATATCAAGAATATTGGTATATAAGGCAAGCGGTGGTGGAAATGATATCTTAGGTCTTTTTGTGACGCTTAAAAATCCAACCATTTCAGTAGGCAGGTATTGTTTTATCTTCAATTGTGTGTTGTATTCTCTTTGTGCGATATTGTTTAATTTTGAAACTGCTATTTATTCAATCATTCAAGCATTTGTCTATTCTTATGTGATAGATAGAGGCCATCTTGAGAATATAGATGTGGCTTTAATGATTTTTACTAAGAATCAAGAAGTAAAGAAAATGATTATGAAAGACAATAGACGTGGTGTTACTACTTGGTCTGGCAAGGGCGCTTATACCAATTCTGATACGGAAGTTTTGGTTTCGGTTGTCTCTAAGTATGAAGTAAGTGAATTAAAGAGAAAAATAAGAGATTTAGATAAGGATGCGTTTATTATTATTACTAATGTTGATGATGTATCTGGTGGATATGATAAGAGGCTTGTATGAGTAAGGATGAATTTTTAAGTAAATTAAATGAGAATGGCGTTTCTTTAGACGATAGACAAATTAATCAATTAGATGAGTATGCGTCTTTTTTAAAAGAGTATAACCAAAAGATTAATTTAACTGGTATTGATGAATATGAAGAGGTTTTAGATAAGCATTTTTATGATTCTTTATTATTAAGCTTCAATTTTAAATTAGAGGGAACATTTGTGGATGTTGGCACAGGAGCTGGTTTTCCAGGCGTTGTCTTAAAAATTTGTTTTCCTGATTTAAAGGTTATTTTGCTTGAACCGTTAAAAAAGAGATGTGTTTTCTTAGAAGAATTAATCAAAAGACTTGATTTAAAAGATATTGAGGTCATTAATACTAGAGGTGAAGACTACACTTTAAAACATCGTGAAGAGTTTGATTATGTTAGCGCAAGAGCTGTTAGTAATATGAATATGCTTATAGAAGTGTGTGGTGGTCTTGTAAGAGTTGGTGGGTATTTTATTGCCCTTAGAGGATCTAGTGGAAAAGAAGAATTAGCTAAGGCTGATAGAGCTATTAAAGAGATGGGCTTTGTTAAAGAGAGCGAAAGAGATTGTTTCTTGTTTGACGGATCTAATCGCTATATTGCGTATTTAAAAAAGAAGAGTTCAACACCAAAAAAGTATCCTCGAAATTATAGTATAATTGTTAAGAAACCATTATGAGTGAAATAGTAAAAATTGATTTAGATAAAATAGTTCCAAATAAGAGCCAGCCAAGACTTGATTTTTATGATGATTCAATTAAGTCTTTAGCTGAAAGTATTAAGGAGAATGGCTTATTACAGCCAGTGTCGGTTAGAAAAAATGGCGATAAGTATGAGCTTATTGCGGGTGAGAGAAGATTTAGAGCTTGTCAATACATTGATAGAAAACAGGTTGAAGCTATTGTTTATGATTTTGATGATGATAAGAGTGCTACCTTGTCTTTGATTGAGAATATTCAAAGAGAGAATCTTAATGCGGTTGAGCAGGCTATGGCTATGGCTCGTATTATGAAAACTGAGGATATAACGCAAGCTGAATTGGCTGAAAGACTTGGTTATAAACAAAGTACAGTGGCTAATAAACTAAGACTTTTAAAGCTTCCTGATTATGTAAAGAATGCGTTAAGTAGCGGTGCTATTACAGAACGTCATGCTCGTGCATTATTAAAGGTTCCAAGTGAGGATTTAGAGAGTGTTTTTCTAACAATCACTAATCGTAATTATAATGTTTCAAAAACAGAGGAGTATATTTCTTCTTTGCTTAATAAGGATAATCATATAAAGGGTGTTTCGGGCAATGTTCAAATTGGTGTAAATACTCTTAAACAAGCGTATGAGATGATTAGAAAATCAGGTATTGATGCTGATTATCATGTGACTGAATATGGTGATAGTATGAAGATTACTATCAAGATCAAGAAATAAAGGAGGGTTTATGGCAAAGATTATTGCGATTGCCAATCAAAAGGGTGGTGTTGGCAAGACAACTAGTTCAATTAATTTGGCCGCTGGTTTAGCTTATCTTTCTAAGAAAGTGTTATTGATTGACTTTGATCCACAAGGTAACGCAACACAGGGTGTTGGTTATGAAGTTGGGCTTAATGATTTAACTGTCTATGATGCGCTTCTTGGGGAAAATGATATCAAGGATTGCGTAAAGTCTTTAAAAAGGCCACCACTTGATTTACTTCCTTCAAATATTTCTTTAGCTGGTGCTGATTTAGAGATTGCGAAAATTGATAAGGATCGCGAAAAGATTTTAAAGAATCAATTAGATACAATTAGAGATAATTATGATTTTATTATCATTGATTGTCCCCCTTCTTTAGGTCTTTTAAATACTAATGCTTTAACGGCAGCTGATTCAGTTATTATTCCGGTACAATGTGAATATTATGCTTTAGAGGGTGTTACACAACTTCTTCAAACAATTAGACTTGTTCAAAAGCTGTTTAATCCTTCTTTGAAGATAGAGGGCGTGCTTCTTACAATGTATGATGCGCGTACTAATTTGAGCAGTGAAGTTAGTAGTGAGGTTAGAAAGCACTTTAAGGAAAAGGCTTATCGTACAAATATTCCTAGAAATATTAAGCTTTCTGAGGCTCCAAGTGTCGGCAAATCAATTTTTGATTATGATATGACTTGTGAAGGAGCTAGAGCTTATGTGGCTCTTACAAAAGAAGTTTTAGATAATAATACAGAGGTTAGCGACAATGGCTAAAAAGCTTGGAAAAGGTTTATCAGAGATTTTTGGAGATAATATTGATTCTGTTTTAGATGAGATTTCCAAAGGAGAAAGCGAAATAAAGGGCGAGAAGGCTGGTCTTAAGATTTCAGAGATTAGACCAAATCCTTATCAACCTCGTAAGATTTTTGATGAAGAAGCTCTAAAGGATTTAAGTGCTTCAATCAAAGAAAGAGGTGTTTTCCAACCAATCTTGGTTAGAAAGTCTTTAAAGGGCTATGAGCTTATTGCGGGAGAGCGAAGACTTAAGGCTAGCAAGATGGCTGGCTTAAAAGAAATCCCAGCTATCGTCTTGGATTTTGATGATACAGATATGATGGAAGTTTCGCTTCTTGAGAATGTCCAAAGAGAGAATCTTACTGCTATCGAGGAGGCTGAGGCTTATGAGAATATCATTAAGAAATTGGATTATACTCAAGAGGAACTTTCTAAGAAAGTTGGCAAGAGTAGAGCTTATATCACTAATAGTTTAAGATTATTAA